>JACOUZ010000156.1 GCA_016177515.1 Acidobacteriota bacterium | reverse complement strand
GGGTGGACGTCCGGATCATCTCGGCCACCAACCGGGGATTGCGGGGACTGATCAAGGAGGGCGCGTTCCGGGAGGACCTCTTCTACCGCATCAACGTCATCACCATCGACCTGCCGCCCCTGCGCGACCGCAAGGACGACATCCCGGCGCTGGTCAGCCACTTCCTCGACCGCATCGCCGCCGAGACCGGCTTTCCGCGCAGGGAGTTCTCCACCGGCGCCCTCGAGCTACTCGCGGGATACGAGTGGCCGGGCAATATCCGCGAGCTCGAAAACGTGGTGCAGCGCGCCGTCGCCCTCAGCGAGTCCGAGCGCATCGACTCGGAGGAGCTGCCCGACCGCATCCGTCACCTGATGATCACCGAGGAAGCCAGGGATTACTCGGGCGCCGGGAAGGGCGGCGAGCAGCTCATGATCGAGAAGGCCCTGCACAACTTTGAGGGTGACAAGACGCACGCCGCTCGCTTCATCGGCTGGTCACGCCCCAAGCTCTACCGCCGGATGCGGCATTACGGCATCCCGATCCAGTTCGGGCGCGCGGTGACGAGAACCGATCACTGACCGCTCAGTTCCCCCGCGGCAGCGGCAGGGTGACCTTGACGGCGGTGCCGCGGGCGCTGGAGTCGATCTCGAGGCGGCCGCCGAGCTGCTGGACGCGCTCGCGCATGCCGGCGATGCCGACGCCCATGAGCGCGGGGCCGGAGGGGGCGCCGTCGCGGGCGGGGCGGATGCCGCGGCCCTGGTCGCGGACGGTCATCGTCAAACCGGAACGGCCGCGGGCGAAGCGGATGCGGGCGCGGCGGCTGCCGGAGTGGCGGTGGATGTTCGCCAGGCTCTCCTGGACGATGCGGAACAGGGTCGTCTCGACCTGCTCGGGCAGCCGGCCGGCCCGGGAGGCCTTCGGCAGGGACAGATCCACCCGGATGCCGCTGCGGTTGGAGAACCCCTCGGTGTACCAGCGCACGGCGGACCACAGGTCACCGTCCTCCAGCTCGGGGGGGTGCAGCAGGTAAGACAGGGTCCGGATCTCGCGGCAGGCCTGCTGAGCGAGGGCCTGGCTCTCCTTGAGCCTCCTGGCCGAGGTTCTGTCCGGCGGCGCGCCGGCCTTCCGGATCAGGCCGAGGTTCATCGCCAGGGCGGCGAGGTTCTGGGCGGTGCTGTCGTGGAGCTCTCTGGCGATGCGGCGGCGCTCCTCGTTCTGCGACCGCAGGAGGCGGCCGGACACGTCGCGCAGGTTCTCTTCGGTGCTCTTGCGCAGGGTGATGTCCTGCACGATGCTGTCGTAGTGCAGGATGGCCCCCGTCCCGTCGCGGACGGCGCGCACGTTCATCAGCACCCAGATCGGCGTCCGGTCCTTCCGGTACACCTGCGTCTCGAGGCCCGTGACCTCGCCCGCATTACCCAGCGTGCGCATCATCACGCTGCGCACGTCCGGATCGACGTACAGATCGCGCCCGACGCTCTGGACGTTCCCGATCAACTCCTCGGGTGAATCGAACCCCAGCATGCGCGCCAGCGCCGGGTTGGCGGTCAGGAACTTCCCTTCCTTCGAAGTCTGCGCGATGCCCTCGAGGGCGTTCTCGAAAATACCGCGGTACTTCAGGCCGGCGATGCGCAGCGCCTCGGTGGTCTCCTCCAGCTTGCGATAGGCGAGGGCGTTCTGGACCGCGACCGAGGCGGCATGGGCGACGGCGGTCACCTTTTCCTCGTCGAAGCGGTCGAACTCCGTGCCGTCGTTCTTGTCGTGGATCTCGATGAACCCGAGGACCTCCCCCCGCGTGTCGGTGAGCGGCGCGCAGATCGCGGACTGCACACCGAACCTCTCCTTCAGCTCGGGGCTGAAGAGCGGATCCATGCCGGCGTCGTTGGTGAGGTAGGTGGATTTGTGGGCTACCACCCATCCCGGCAGGCCGGCCCCGAGCGCCCAGCAGTGGACGAAATCCACCACCTGGCTGCCGGTGCAGTACTTCTCGCACACCATGCCCTGCGGGGTCTGCATCCCCGCGAATCCCCCTTTCGCGTCCACCAGCTTCAGGGTCTCCCGGACCAAAGACACCATCAAGGCGCCGGCGTCGAGCGTCGAGCTCAGCTCCCGGGTGATCGACAGCAGCGACCGGATCGTTTCCTCGGTGCGCTTGCGCTCGGTGATGTCCCGCTCGACCCCCGCGAAGCGCACGATGGTGCCCGACTCGTCCCGGATCGGGAAGGAACGGACCCAGACCCAGCGGACGGAGCCGTCCGGCCTGACGATGCGGAACTCCTCGTTCCACTCCGGTCTCTCACCCTCGGGCTTCCACAGGGAAAGGGCACGGACGACCCGTTCCCTGTCGTCCGGGTGGACCGCATCGAGCCACGCCCGCGGCTGATTCTGGATGTGGCGGCGGCTGATGCCCCAGATCCTGTCGAACGCCGGGTTGACGTAGATCATCTCGTTGGTCTCGGCGTCGCTCAGGTAGAAGACGTCCTGGATCGCCTCCGCCATCTGGTGCATGCGCTCCTCGCTCTGGCGGAGCGCCTCTTCCGCCCGCTTGCGCTCGGTGATGTCTCTCATGGCGCCGATCATGCGGGCGGCCTTGCCGTTCTCGCCGCGCAGGATGTAGGCGCGGTCGTGGATGTGCGCGTAGGTCCCGTCGGCGCGCAGGAACCGGTAGTCCACGATCGAGAGCTGGCGGCCCGGCTCGTCGGCCTGCCTCAGGGCCGCGGCGACCGAGGGCAAGTCCTCGGGATGGATGCGCTTCTCCCACCAGGACTGGTCCGTAACGCTCGATTCGCTGTCGTAGCCGAGGACTCTCAGGAGACCGTCGCTCCACCAGACCGTCCCGGCCGTCATGTCCCAGTCATACACCACCTCGCTTGCGGCACGGGAGACCAGCTCGAACCGTTTCTCGCTCTCGCGGAGGGCCCTTTCCGCCTGTGCCCGCTGGGTGATGTCACGGACGATGACCAGGCGCGCCGGACTGCCGAGCCAGACGATCCTGTTGGCGACGAATTCGATCTCGATGAGGCTCCCGTCCTTTTTCGTGTGGTGCCAGGTCCCATCGTAGGGGCGTCGGGGACGACCGCGCACGGCTTCGAGCAGCTTGGGGATGTCCTCCTGGGGGCGGATGTCCTTGAGGGTCATGGACAGGAACTCGGAGCGGGAGTACCCGTAGAGCTGAACCGCCGCCTCGTTCACCGCCAGGAATCCGAGGCTCTCTTCGTCGAACACCCACATCGGCGATGGGTTGCTCTCGAAGAGCAGATCGCTCAGGTCGTCGGGGATCCCGGGTGCCGAAACCGGTGGTTGAGCCATGCAGAAGGCCGCCAGTGCGCGTCGGGCCCACGCAGGAAGATTCGGTTCCGGATCATGCCCCCTGCCCCGCCAGGAAGTCAACAGACCTGGCTCGCGGCAGCCCAGGGAGCGGGCCAGGATCGCGGCCGCCCCGTTATCGAACAAGAGTCTTTCGTCGGACGGCGCGCTCAGGCCAATATGACCGAAAGTCGATCCCCCGTCAGTCGGGGGAACCCCCATTACCTCGGGAAAGCCCCCCGAAGCCGGAGGCATTCGGTCCGTAGGAACCACAGGGCGAATCCGGACGGGATGGCCTGGCGTGACCCTCGCGCTGACTGTTGCGCTGACCGTGGCGCTGACTGTCGCGCTTGACTTGACGGAAT
>JACOUZ010000124.1 GCA_016177515.1 Acidobacteriota bacterium | reverse complement strand
GAGAGAAAGTGCGCGGCGCGCTCAAGGTGGCGGAGGACGCCGACGGCACGCCGATCGTGCTGCCGGTCACCGTCGTGACCGGGCGCAGGCCAGGGCCGGTCGCCTGGGTGCAGGCCGCCACGCACGGCGACGAGTACGGCGGGCCGCGCGCCCTTCAGGACGTTGTGCGCGGCCTCGACCCGGCCTCGATGACGGGGACGGTGATCGCGGTAATGATCAGCAACCCGTCCGCCTTCCAGGGGCTGCAGCGCGTCAACCCGGGTCTCGACGATCTGATGGACACCGGGGACGCGTTCCCCGGGCGCGATCGCTTCGCGACCGAACGGGTCGCCGCGACCATCCACGCCGCGGTCAAGGATGAGGCGGACTACTTCGTGGACTTGCACACGGGAGGCGACCGGTTCCGCCAGCACCCGTTCGTTCTCTATTCGCTGACCGGGGGCGTGCCCGACGCCCGCATGGACGACCTGGCGCGCGGCTTCGGCGTTCCGACCCTGTGGCGCGACGCGGTAAAGATCTTCGCGACCAGCGCCTCGACCGTCTTCAGCGGCGAGGGGATCCCCGGTTTCCTGCTCGAAGTGGGAGGCGGCCAGCCGCTCGATCCCTCCGACATCAGGCTGCAGGCCGAGGCCGTCCGGAACTTCCTGCGCAAGGCCGGCATCCTGCCCGGCGCCCCCGCGCGCCGGCCTTCCTACACGATTGTCGACGGCTACCGTATCGTCACGAACGCCCGCGGCGGGTTCTTCGATGCCGCGGTGAAGCCCGGCGACCACGTCAGGGAGGGCTCGGTGCTGGGCACGATCACCAACGCGCACGGCGACGTGGTCGAGACGCTGCGCGCTCCCGCCGGGTCGGACATTGTGCTGGGGGTCAGCACCTACCCGGCGACGCCGACCGGCGGCTGGCTGATCGAGCTCGGCAGCGGCCTGACCGAGAAACCATAGCGCGACGAGGACCGGCTGGTCTGGCCGCCACGCCGGGCCCGCGCCGGTCGTTCTACGACGCGAAACCAAAACGCGCGCTCGTTGACCCTCCCCGATCTAAGCCGGTAGGATGCCGGCATGACCGCACAGGGAACCAAGGATCCGGAGCGCGACAGGGGCGGGGCCGCCGTCCTGCCGCGCACGCCGCTGGCCTCAGTCGACGGCGTGTGGGTGAAGATGGAGTACCTGAACCCGAGCGGCAGCGTGAAGGACCGGGTCGCGACCCACGTCCTGCGGCGCGGCCTCGAAAGCGGCTCTCTCCCGCCGGGATCCGAGGTGGTCGAGCCGACCTCCGGCAACGCCGGCATCGCCCTGGCGTTCTGGGCGGAGCGCCTGGGGCTGAGGGCGGTCGTCTTCATGCCCGAGAACATGACGGAGGAGCGCCAGAGGATCATCCGCGGGCACGGCGCCCGGCTGGTGCTCACTCCCGAGTCCGACGGCGTGGTCGGCGCCATCCGCCGCGCGCGCGAGTACGCCCTGGAGCGCCCCGGCCGTTTCCTTTTCGATCAGTTCGACGACGAGGCGGGCGTGGAGGCGCAGGCCGCGCTCGGCAACGAGGTTTTGGAACAGGCGGGCGAGCAGGGGATCGGCCCGTTCGATCTGGTGATCGCTGGGGTCGGGACCGGCGGCACCATCATCGGCGCCGGCGGCACGATCAAGGCGCGCCACCCGCGGACCCGGCTCATCGCGGTCGAGCCGGAGGCCAGCCCCCTGGTGTGCCGGCAGCTTTTCTCGCGCGTCTGCCCTCCCCCGGCGCTGCCGCCGCTGCACGAATACCCGATGGCGGTCTGCCATCTGCAGGAGGGGATCGGGGACGGCCTGGTGCCGGGCATCGTGCGCCGGCACCGGCACCTGCTCGACGACGCCGTGCTGGTGAGCGACCAGGAGGCGCACGAGGAGACGCTGCGCCTCAATCGCGCCGGCTTTCCGGTCGGCCCGTCCTCCGGGACCAACATGACCGTGGCCCGCCGCCTCGCCGCCGGCGGCGCGACCGTCCTGACCTTCTTTCCCGATCGCATGGACCGCTACCGCAGCCTGCCCGAATTCAAGGACCTGTGACGCCCGACGATTTCAGGAGGAACGCCTCGATGGCCGCCCCATGCCCGCGCCCGCAGCGCATCATCTTTATGTGCGCCCTGGCGGGCGTCCTGGCCGCGCCCCCGGCCCGGGCGCTCGAAGCCGCTCCCCCGCCGGGCACCGCCGATCGACCCGGACCCGCCGCGCCGGCGAAAAACGCCGCTTCGCCCGGGCTGCAGCGCGCCTTCGGGCGCCTGGACGAGTTCATGGAGCGCGAGAGGCGGGCACAGCGGATTCCCGGCGTCTCGCTGGCGCTGACCGACCGCGACAAACTTCTGCACGTCGCGACCTATGGGTACGCCAACCTCGACTCCCGGTCGCCCCTGACTCCCGGCCACCTTCTGGAAATCGGCTCCATCACCAAATCGTTCACCTCGATAGCGCTCCTGCAGCTGCGCGACGAGGGGCGCTTCGACCCGAATGCGCCGGTCACGCGATACCTGCCCTGGTTCAAGGTGCAGTCGCCCCACGCCCCGATCACGCCGCACCACCTCATGAGCCACTCGGCGGCGCTGCCGCGCGACCGCGACGACATCCCGTCCTCGCTCTACCAGGCGGTGGCGCTCGCGGGCCGGGTCGTGGGGGCGCCCCCGGGCCTGCACTATCGTTATTCGAACATCGGCTACCAGGTTCTGAGCTACATGCTGGAGGCGATCGCCGGCCGGCCGTACGCCACGATCATCGGCGCGCGCATCCTCGAGCCTTTGGGGATGGCCCGGACCGCGACGGCGATCACCCACGACCTGCGACCGCGGCTGGCGGTCGGCTACGAGGACCTCTACGACGACCGCCCGGCGCACCGGGACCACCCGCTGGTGCCCGGGACATGGGTGGAGTACGGCGCCGGCGACGGCTGCATCGCCTCGACGCCGGCGGACTTGGCGGCCTATGTACGCATGCTCCTGAACCGCGGCGCCGGGCCGCGCGGCCGCATCCTGTCCGAGGAGAGCTTCAACCTTCTGATCCAGCCGGCGATCGAGTCGGGGGACGACTGGCACTACGGCTACGGCCTGGGGACCCGCCGGGCCGACGGGCACACGCTGTTCGCGCACAGCGGCGGGATGATCGGCTACTCGTCGAGGATTCTGGGCGACCTGGAGGACGGCGTGGGGGTGGCGGTGATGATCAACGGCCCCGGCGACCAGAACGGCCTCGCCGCCTACGCGCTCGAGGTGCTCCGGAGCGCCGTCCACAAGCGGTCCCTGCCGCCGCTTCCCGCGGTCGAGGACCCGTCGAGAGTCAAGAACGCCGCCGATTACGCCGGGACCTATGCATCCCCCGAGGGGAGGCAGCTTGTCTTCGCCGCCGAAGGGGAGCGCCTCGTCCTCCTGCACGGCGGCGCGCGGCTCACCCTCGAAGCGCGCGGCGAGGAGAGGTTCTACGTGCCGCACGCCGATTTCGCCCTCTTCCTGCTCGGCTTCGGCCGCGACGGCGGCAAGGTGGTCGAGGCGTTCCACGGCCCCGGCTGGTTCCCCGGCGAGCGCTACACGGGGCCGCGCGCTTTCGACTACCCGCGCGAATGGGACGCCTATCCCGGCCACTACCGGACGCCGAACCCGTGGGAGCCGAGCTTCCGCATCGTGCTGCGCAAGGGGAGGCTCATTTTCCTGACCGCCGAAGGCGAGGAAGCGGTCACGCCTCTGGAGGGCGGCCTCTTCCGCGTCGGCGAAGACTATTCGGCCGAACGTCTGCGCTTCGACTCCATCCTCGAGGGGAAGGCCCTGCAGGCCAATCTCTCCGGCATTCCGTACGGCCGCTTCTTCACCCCCTGAGAGACCGGATGCCGGTTGCGCGGCGGCCCCGATGATCGTATAAGGCTTGCATACGGAGGAGACCATGGGACGCATCGGCGTTGGGCGGGACAGGCACGGGAAAGGCCTTCGGCTTTTGGCCGCCCTCTTGACGGCCGCGGCGGCCATCGGGGCGGCCTCGGCCCAGACGGACAGCCCCTGTCCGTTTTCGCTGCCGATGTTCCACGGCCTCGACTCCTACTTCCAATGCGCCGACGCCTTGCCGGTCGCCGCCCTCGCCTACCAGATCACCGCGCCGGACAGCGTGACCAGCGGCACACTGGACATCATCTGCGACACGGTCGGCAGCATCGACTG
>JACOUZ010000123.1 GCA_016177515.1 Acidobacteriota bacterium | reverse complement strand
GTCCTGTTCCCAGCCCGCCTGCAGCGTACGCTCGCTGCGCTCCGCCGCAGAAGGGAAATCGAGTCGGAAGCGGGGTATCGGGTCGGAGCAGCATCCTCGGGGGGCGGTTCCTCACGCGAGAACTCCAGGATCCGGCCGGCCGAGCCGTGGACGCAGCGTCATGCCAGGGGCGGGTCGCGCCGCTGTCTCGCCGCTGAACGGCGCCCTTCGCTTCGACCTGTTGATCCGGTCGGCACCACGGCGGAATCCACGTCGAATCCGCCTGCCGGCTCACTCGATCCGGGCGAGATGATTGAAGAGGAGCCGCCCGTTCGCCGGCTGACCGCTCGCATGCGCCTGCTCCTGGCAGGCGCGTTCGCCCTCCTCCTGGCCCTGCTTTCCTCTTCGGAGAATCCTTCCCTGCCCCTCCCCTTCCTGCTCGTGGGCTTGATCCTCCTGGCGCTTCTTCTGATTTTCCGGACCAGGCTCGACCGCTACATTCTCGGGCGCTTCGGTTCCATCCTGGCCGGGTGCGCCGTGACCTTTCTCACCCTGTTCGCAGTCTACGAGTTCATCAATCTCATTGACGATCTCGCCGAACGCAACCTCCCCTTCACCCTGGTGTTGAACTACCTGAAGTACCGCACCCCCTGGATCCTGACGCAGATCCTGCCGATGTCCTGCCTGGTGGCGACCTTTCTCGCGATCGGCATCATGTCGCGCTTCAATGAGGTCACGGCTCTGAAGGCAAGCGGGACCAGCATCTATCGCATCGCCGCGCCCGTCGTGATGGTCACCGTGGCGATCAGCGCGCTCGCCTACGTCAACCAGGACTATCTGGAACCATACGCCAACCAGCGCGCGGCGCAAATCAAGGACGTGATCCGCGGCCGCAGCCCCAGAAGCTATGGCGCGGGGGAGCGCCGCTGGGTTTTTGGAGAGGGAGGACGGCTTTACAACTTCCGCAACTATGTCGCCTCTCCCGTCCCGGTCCTGGCGGTCCCCGGGAGCGGCGAGTTCCAGGGGTTCTCGGCCTATCGACTGGATCCGGCCAGCTTCGAGATCAGGGAGCGGGTCTACGCGCGCAGCGCGACCTTCACCCGCGGGCACTGGTCCCTGAGGGACGGCTGGACGCGCACTTTCGAGGGGAGCGAGGAATCGTTCGAGACATTCGCCGAAAAGCCTTTCGAGTTTCCGGAGGGACCAGGCTATTTCATAAAAGAATGGAAGACGCCGGCGCAGATGAACTTCGCCGAGCTCAAGCATTTCGTGGTCGGCCTGAAACGCCGGGGCTACGACGTGCAGGAATTGACGGTCGATCTTTACGACAAGACGGCGCTTCCCATCGTCTCCCTCACCATGGTGATCCTGGGAATTCCCTTCTGCTTCCGCATGGGCAAGCGCGGGTCGCTCTATGGCGTCGGGATAGCCGTCTCCCTGGTGACGGTCTTTCTCCTGGTTTTCTCGACGACGAACGCCCTCGGCGGGATCGGCCTCTTGCCGCCTTTTCTCGCCGCCTGGGCACCCAATGTCCTGTTCGCAGGCTCGGGGGTTTATCTCCTGCTCCGAACGGGAACCTGACTTCTATTCTCCCCTTCCCTGCCATCGTCCAGTGCGGCCTCCGGGCACCGCCTGCCGGGGATCACGGCTTGAAGAGGGCCTTCTCGGCCTCATAGCGAACGGCCTGGGCGGGGTCGGTGCCGGCGATCGCCTTCAGATCCCGCTGCACCTCCTGCCGTTCCGGCCAGACCGCGATGGATGCCACCGCCTGCGCCCGCACCGACTCGTCGGGGTCGTTGCGCGCCCTCTCCAGGACGGCCGCAAGGGCGGCCCGCGCCCCGTCCAGCGACTCGTCCCCGATCCTCCCCGATGCGAAGATCCGGGCGATGACGCGCAGCGATCCAACGCGGAGCATCGCAGCGGGGGATGCGAGGAGCCCGATCAGCCTGGGAAGGAGCCGGGGACGGGCAGACTGCAGGCGCTCGATTTCCGCGAGTGCGGTCTGGAGCAGGAGCGGGTTGGAGCCACCGAGGAGGCCGTCCAGTGCTTCCGCCTGGCTTGCCGGGTCGAGCCGGCTGACCTCCGACAGGCGACGGATCGCCTGGATGAGAACTCCCGGCCCCTCGGCCGGAACCGTGAGCCGACCCTGCCGGCCATGGAACAGCGTGTACAGGTCCCTGTTCTTCTCCCGATCCTTCCTTCGCCGCGCGTTCCGCCCGTGGGGGACGAGGAACAGAATCTCCTCCTGGCCATCGGGGAAAACGATCGGATCGTCTCCCGGGCCGCGGCTCATGTTGAAATCGCGAAAGGCGATTCTCAGGACCGGGAACGGGGCGGTCCCCTTCATCGGCTCCTGCACCTCTACGATGGCAAACCTGAGGCTGCCGCTGCGAATTCTCACGTGCGCCACCAGCTCGGATCGCGCCACCAGCTGAAACAGGTTCAATTTCTCGGGCACCGGCCCGAGCTGGGCGATCGCGCCCGTGGGGCTCAGAAAGAATATTGCGAGGCAAACGGAAGCGCCGAGCCTGCGACACCTCCAGGCGACGAACGCCGCAGGCCCGGCGGAAGGGGCCGAACCGGACGAAAGACGTGCTCCCGCCACGCTCACGGCGTTTCCTTTCCGGTCGCCGCGGCCGGAGTTGTCACGGGCACAGGGGAATCGCCCGTGAGCGATTTCAGCCGCTGGCTCAATTCGTCCTGGCCGGGCTTCAACTTGAGGGATTGCTCGAAGGCTGCCACCGCCCTGTCCCGTTGTCCGAGGCGAAGGTGAGTCTCCCCCAGCATCCTGTGCAGGTCGGCGTCCCCGGGGATTTCCTTCGTTCCCGCCACCAGGATGTCGGCCGCTTCCTCGACACGGCCCCGGCCGATGAAGGATCGCGCCAGGTTCAGGTAGGCAGGCCCATATCTTCTGTCGATCGCCAGTGATTTTCTGAGCTCGTTCTCCCCCTCCTCCACATCCCCCTTCTTCACGAGGGCGAGCCCCAGGTTGTGGTGCACGTCGGCGTAATTCCCCTGGATGGAGATCGCCCTGCGGTAGGAGGCAATCTCGTCCGCCGTCCTTCCGAGCCGGCCGTAAACGGCGCCCAGGTTGTTGTGAGCCGAGGCATCGCGCGGATCGATGGCGATTGCCTTCTCGAGCTCCACCCGCGCCAGCTCGAATCGCCCCATGGCGTACAACAGGCCGCCGTAGTTCGTGCGCACCTGGACGTTCGCCGGATCCCGCCGCAGCGCGTTCTTGTACTGTGCTTCCGCCCCTTTGAGGTCGCCCTTCTGCTCCAGCACGAGAGCGAGGTTGCTGTAGGAGCCGGCGAACTCCGGATCGGCCGCGATCGCCCTCTTGAACGAGGCGATCGCTTCAGCCACCCGGCCGCGCTCCTTGTGGATGATGCCGATGTTGTTGTGCGCCTCGGCGTACTCGGGATCGATCGTGGCGACCTGAAGGAACTCCTTCATGGCGTCTTCGGGGCGTCCGAGCTTGTTGAACAGGATTCCGAGACTGTTGCGGGCGTCTGTGAAGTTCGGTTCATATCCCAGGGCCTTGCGGAAGCGCCTCTCCGCTTCAAGGAGCTCCCCCTGCTCCATGGCGATGTTCCCCAGAAGGTTTTCCGCCTCTTTGGAACGCGGGTGGCGGGCCAGGAAATCGGTGAGCGCCCTGGTCGCCGCCTCGTAGTCTTTCTTCTTGAAGAGCGCCCTGGCGATGTTGATTTGGGCGATCGTGAGATCCTCCGCCGACCTGACCGCCTGCTCGAATTCGGAAATCGCCTCATCGTATCTGCCCTGTCCGAGCAGGAGCATGCCGCGGTTGTTATGGGAGTTGGCGGTGTTCTGGCGCAGGTACCCCAGGGACTGGAGTTTTTCCTTAAGCTCCTGGTCCCCCTGCGGATCGACGGGGGTGTCCGCGCGGGATCCATTTGGCTCGTCACCGCTCTTCGTGGCTGCCGGCCCACCTGAAGCCGTCGCCGTGGTTTCATATGTTGGCACATAGCGGATTGGGTGCTCCTCCAGGAACCGTGGCTCGAACGCGTCGAGGATCGGACGGCCATCCATGTCCTCCGCCACCGGGAGACCGAGCAGGACGAGCACCGTCGGCGTGATGTCCAGGACCGAGGCCTCGCTCAGCTCGTGGCGACTGCGAAAGGGGGCGCCACTGAGAATGACGACGCCGTACTTGCGGTGCCAGTCGGCTGCCTGTCCATAGCCTATGCGCGAGTCGGTCAGAGGTCGGTTGTCCCCCGTCCGGAAGCCGTGGTCCGAGCAAATGATGACGGCGGTCCCGGGGTCCGCCGCTTCGACCAGCCTGCCGACGATTTCGTCGGCGTGGCGATAATACTCGTCCACCGCGCGGCCGAACCGCTGGGAATCCTGAGGGGACACTCCCGGGAGCAACGGCGGAGCGTAACGCATGAAAAGGTGCGCCACGGTGTCCGTCCCTTCAAGATAAATCGCCTGGAAGTCGGGATGGAAGCGCTCGCGCAGCGCCATGCTGATGGCGGCATAGGTGTCCCCTGCGGCAATCAGCGTCTTCAGATCGTCTATCAGCTTGTTCTGGTCGGCCGGGAGCGACGCGGTGTCGGCCGGGAGCCGGACGAAGCGGGCCACCTCCCCGACGCCGACCGTTTCCGGCGCCACGGTCAGCGAGGTGACCAGCCCCGCCAGATCGCGCGGGTGGACCTTTCCTTCCGGCGCCTGTTCGCGCGCCACACGCACCCCGAAAAGCTGGTAGGCGACCCGGTCGGACACGATGAACCCGTTCACTTCCTCGGCCGGAAAGCTGGCCCACCACCCCGCCACGCCCACGCTCAACCCGTTCTCGCTCAGGATGTTCCAGATTGCCTTGGTCCGGCGCAGGGTGGACGTCACGGGAACCCGCTCGCCGTCGCGGCCGGTCGTTGCCAGAAAATCGATGATCCCGTGCCTCCCGGGCAGGACGCCGGTCGCGATGCTGGTCCAGATGACGGGTGACAGCATCGGGGTGATGGTGTGCAGTCGGCCGCGCACGCCGTTCCGCGACAGCCGTGCGAGGTTGGGCAGCCGCCCCGCCTCGATGAGTGGATCGAGGATGTTCCAGTCGGCGCCGTCCAGGCCGATCAGGATCGCCTTCGTACCGGTTGCGCGCCGCTGTGGCGCCCCCTCGGCCACGACGGCTGGAACGAGGCGCACGGCGCCGACGTCACACGAGAGAAGCTCCAGCCCGGAGGCACGGAAGCGCTCGGCGAGGGTCTGGCCGAGGCTCGATCGCAGGTCCTCGGTGCGCGCGCCGGAAATGTCGCTGTACCCCGACCCCCCGATGGCGGAGCGCAACTCCCCCTCCACCCAGCGTTTCAGGATCCGATCGTACGCCGGGCCCACCGCACGGTGCACGTCGAGGACCCGCTCCGGATCGACCCGGTAGCGGATCGTGACGTCCGCCGTGACCTGCACGCCCTCGCGGGTGACCAGGTCGCCGCGCTCCCTCCCGCCGGCGCGATGCGTCAGGGTGATCGGCTCGGCGGGGTACAGGCTGATGCGCAGGAGGCCGGGCGGCGCCAGGTGCCAGCCCGCCTGGAGCAGGCGCGGCTTCAGGATCCGGAGCGGCGAGTCAAGGACCGCCCGCCGGCCTCCCGGATCGATTCGGGTGAGGCCGGACAGGGTCCAGACGGCGACGAGCAGGAGGCCCAGGCCCAACGGGACCTTGCGCCTCTTGATCGTCTCGAGGGTCATGGAGATGGGGCTTGAGGTCAGGTCCCTTCGGACCAGCTGGAGAGATAAGCCTGCTGCTCGCCGCTGAGGGAATCGATCCGCATCCCCATCGTCTGGAGCTTCAGCCTGGCGATCTCGCGATCGATGTCTGGAGGGACGGGGTGGACCCGTTTCTTGAGGCCCTTCCCTTCCCGCGCCAGGTACTCCGCGGAGAGAGCCTGGTTGGCGAACGACATATCCATGACCGCCGCCGGATGACCCTCGGCGGCCGCCAGATTGATCAGCCGGCCTTCACCGAGCAGATTGATCCGCCGGCCGCCGGGGAGCGTGTATTGATCGACGTAGTCACGCAGGCGTTCCTTGCGCCCGCCGGCCAGATCCTCGAGAGCCGGGATGTCGATCTCGACGTTGAAGTGCCCGGAGTTCGCCAGGACCGCCCCGTCCTTCATCGCCTCGAAGTGCCGGCGCGCGAGGACGTGCTTGTTGCCGGTCAGGGTGATGAAGATGTCGCCGATTCTCGCGGCCTCCTCCATCGGCATGACCTGGTAGCCATCCAGAACCGCTTCGAGAGCCTTCACCGGGTCGATCTCGGTGACGATGACGTGCGCCCCGAGTCCGCGGGCGCGCAGCGCCACGCCGCGGCCGCACCAGCCGTAGCCGCCGATCACCACCTTGAGCCCCGCGATCAAGAGGTTGGTGGCGCGGATGATGCCGTCGAGGGTGCTCTGTCCCGTGCCGTACCGGTTGTCGAAGAAGTGCTTGGTCATGGCGTCGTTGACGGCGATGATCGGGTAAGCCAGCACGCCTTCCTTCGCCATGCTCGTGAGGCGGACGACCCCGGTCGTGGTCTCCTCCGTCCCGCCGATGATCCCCGGCAGCAGCTCGCGCTGGCGTGAATGAAGGACCGACACGAGATCGGCGCCGTCATCCATCGTCATGTGCGGCCCGCCGTCCAGGGCCTGCAGGATGTGGCGGTAGTAGGTCTCGTTGTCCTCGCCCTTGATGGCGAAGACCGCGATGCCGTCGTGTTTCACGAGCGACGCGGCCACGTCGTCCTGGGTCGACAGCGGATTGCTCGCGCACAGGCGCACTTCCGCCCCTCCCGCCGCCAGGGTGCGGGCCAGATTCCCGGTTTCGGAAGTGACATGCAGGCAGGCGGCCAGCCGCAGCCCCTTGAGCGGCTTCTCCCTGGCGAAGCGCTCGCGGATGGTGCGCAACACGGGCATCTGGCTGTCGGCCCATTCGATGCGCGTTCTTCCTCTCGCGGCCAGGCCGGTATCCTTCACGTCGCTCGGAATCGCGCCCACGTGTCCTTCCTCCCCGGCCCCTGCGCCCGGACCGTTATGCCCGAACCGCTTTGCGGAGCGCCTCGGCCTTGTCGGTCTTCTCCCAGGTGAATCCCGCATCGCCCCTCCCGAAGTGCCCGAAGGCCGCGGTGCGGCGATAGATCGGCTTGCGCAGGTCCAGGGCATCGATGATCTCGCGCGGCTTGAGACCGAAGTGCTCGCGGATCAACCGCACGATCGCATCGTCACCCATGGCGCCGGTGCCGCCGGTGTCGACCATCACCGAGACCGGGTCGGCCACGCCGATGGCATAGGCCAGTTGCACCTCGAGCCGGTCGGCCAGGCCGGCCGCGACCACGTTCTTGGCTATGTAGCGTGCCATGTACGCCGCCGACCGGTCGACCTTGGTCGGATCCTTCCCCGAGAAGGCCCCTCCGCCGTGGTGCGCGTAGCCGCCGTAGGTGTCGACGATGATCTTGCGGCCGGTGAGCCCCGTGTCCCCCTGCGGCCCGCCAATGACGAAGCGGCCGGTCGGGTTGATGTGCACCCTGGTGTTCCGATCGCGCAGCTCCTCGGGGATGACCGGCCGGATGACGTGCTCCTCGATCTGACGGCGCAGATCCTCCGTGCCGATCGAATCGGCGTGCTGGGTCGAGACCACCACCGTGTCAATGCGCACCGGCCTGCCGTCCGCGTATTCCACGGTCACCTGCGACTTGCCATCCGGCCGCAGGAACGGCAGGCGCTTCGAGCGGCGCATCTCGGACAGCCGGCGCCCCAGGCGGTGGGCCATCTCGATCGGCATCGGCATGAGCTCCGGGGTCTCCCGGCAGGCGAAACCGAACATCATCCCCTGATCGCCGGCGCCGCCGGTGTCCACGCCCATCGCGATGTCCGGGGACTGCTTGTCGATGGCGGTGATCACCGAGCAGCTGTCACAGTCGAAGCCGTACTCGGATCGGGTGTACCCGACCTCGCGTATGGTTTCGCGCACGACCGCCGGGATGTCGATGACGGCGCCGGTGGTCATCTCACCGGCCACGAACGCCAGGCCGGTGGTCACCAGGGTCTCGATCGCCACCCTCGACTGGGGATCCCGGGCCAGGACGGCGTCCAGGAGGCCGTCCGATATCTGATCGGCGACCTTGTCGGGGTGCCCCTCGGTCACCGACTCGGACGTGAACAGGAATCTACCCTTAGCCATGCGCTCGTTCCTCGACCCGGGCGTCTTCGATGCCGTGATCCTGACCGCGGAAAGTCAACAGAATACGGGGGTTCCGGGCGGAAGTCAACGGAATCTTACGGTTCCCTTCCCGAGAATATCCTCGAGGGCGAGGGTGAGGTCCCGGCTGGGCGAGACCTTGAGGGCATTGCCTGCCCTGAGGGTGGCGCGGAAGCCGGCCGGCTCGGTCACTTCCAAGTAGACCGGGCAGGGGCCGGGCCGATCGCGGAGCAAGTCCCGCACGCGGCCGACCGCCGAGTCCTCCAGGCCGGCCGGGGGGATGGAGATGACGATCTCCTTGACCCTCTCCTCGGCCTGGTCGAGGGGCAGGAAGGTCTCCGCGATCAGGCGCCTCTGATCCTCCGCGATCTCCACGTTGCCGGTGACCAGGAGGGCCGCCTCGTCCTCCAGGAGGCTCTTCTGGCGGGCGTAGAGATCGGGAAAAACCACGATTTCCACGGATCCCTCGAGGTCCTCCAGGTTGAACACGGCCATCATCTCTCCGCGGCGCGTCTTGCGCCGTTTGAGGGAGGAGACGATGCCGGCCAGCGTCGCCTGGCGCGGCTTCTGGATGTCCTTCAGGGTGAGCGTGGTGTGGGTCACCAGTCCCCCGAGGCGTGTCGCGTATTCCCGGAACGGATGACCGGCCATGTAGAAGCCCAGCGTCTCCTTCTCGTACGCCAGGAGCTCCTTCTCCGGCCACTCGGGCAACGGCGGCGACGCCGGCGGGCCCGCCGCGGGGTGGCCGCCCGCGAACAGGCCCGCCTGGCCGCTTTCACGATCGCGGTTCGCCTTCTGGCTTGATTCGATCGCCGGGTCGACGGCCGCGCACAGGGTGGTGCGACTCGGACCCAGGCCGTCCAGCGCCCCCGCCTTGACGAGCGACTCGAGCGTGCGCTTGTTGACCGTCTTGAGATCCACCTCGCGGCAAAGGCCCGCGAGCGAGCCGAAGGAACCGGCGCGCCGGCGCGCCTCGACGATCATGCGCGCGGCCCCTTCTCCGACATTCTTGACCGCGCCGAGCCCGAACCGGATGCCGTCCTCCTCGACGGAGAAGTCGACGCCCGAGCGGTTGACGTGCGGCGCCAGAGGGGCGATCCCCATATCGCGGCACTCGCCGATGTACTTGACGATGTTGTCGGTGTTGTCCTTCTCCGCCGTCAGGAGGGCGGCCATGAAATGGCGCGGGTAATGAGACTTGAGCCAGGCGGTCCGGTAGGCGATCAGGGCGTAGGCGGTCGAGTGTGCCTTGTTGAAGCCATAGCCCGCGAAGTACTCCATCAGCTCGAAGATGCGCCGGGCGTCCTTCTCCCCCACCCCGCGCGACCTGCAGCCCCTCATGAAAGACTCGCGCTGCGCCGCCATGACGTCCTTCTTCTTCTTGCCCATGGCGCGGCGCAGGACGTCGGCCTCACCCAGGGTGAAGCCCGCCAGGCGGGAGGCGATCTGCATCACCTGCTCCTGGTACACGATCACGCCGTACGTGACGCCCAGGATCTCCTCGAGCTGCGGCACGATGTATTCGATGGCCTTGCGCCCGTGCCGGCGCTCGATGTAGTCGTCGATCATGCCCGAGCCGATCGGGCCCGGGCGGAACAGGGCATTCAGCGCGATCAGATCCTCGAAGCGATCGGGCTTGAGCTTGCGCAGGATGTCCTGCATCCCCGACGACTCGAACTGGAACACGCCCGCGGTGCGCGCCGTCTGGAAGAAGGCGTAGGTCCCGGGGTCGTCCAGGGGGAGGCTCGCGATGTCGATCGCGATCCCTTCGTCCTCCCGTATGCGCGCCACGCAGTCGTGGACGAGCGTGAGCGTTTTCAGCCCCAGGAAGTCCATCTTGAGGAGGCCGATGCTGCCGATCTCGTCCATGGCGTACTGCGTGACGATCTCGTCGTCGCGCGTGCGCGCCAGAGGCGAATACTCGACGATGGGCCGTGGAGAAATCACCACGCCGGCGGCGTGCACCGAAGCGTGGCGCGTCAGGCCCTCCAGCCTCCTGGACACGTCCAGGAGCTGCCGGACGCGCTCCTCCTTCTCGTGCATCTGGCGCAGGGCCGGCACCTGCCGGATGGCCTTGTCGATCGTCATGTCCGGCTCGGCCGGGATCATCTTGGCGATCCGGTCGCAGTCCCCGTACGGGATGTCCAGCCCGCGTCCGGCGTCGCGGATCACGGCCTTCGCCCCCATGGTCGCGAAGGTGATGATCTGCGCCACGTTGTCGCGCCCGTATTTGTCCCGCACGTAGTCGATCACCTGGGCGCGCCCCCGGATGCAGAAATCGATGTCGATGTCGGGCATCGTGACCCGCTCGGGATTGAGGAAGCGCTCGAACAGGAGGTCGTATTCCAGAGGATCGATGTCGGTGATGCGCAGGCAATAGGCGGCGAGGGATCCGGCGGCCGAGCCGCGCCCCGGCCCGACCGGGATGCCGAGGTCGCGCGCGTACTTGATGAAGTCCCAGACGATCAGGAAATAGCCCGCGAAGCCCATGCGGACGATCATGTCGATCTCGCTCTCGAGCCGGCGGCGGTATTCCTCCAGCGGGAGCCGCAGGCGCCCCTTCCGCTCGAGGTCCCTCCAGGCGGGAATCCTCTCCTCGAAGCCGCGCCCGGCCACCTCGCGGAAGTACGCTTCCACAGTCTTCCCTTCGGGCACCTGGAAGTGGGGCAGCAGGTTGCCGCCCTTCCCGATCGTGAGGTTGCAGCGCTCGGCCACCCGGAGGGTGTTCTCCGCCGCCTCGGGGAGGTCCCGGAAGGCCCGCCACATCTCTTCCGGCGACTTGAAGTAGTGTTCCGCCGTGAAGCGCATCCGCCCGGCCTCTTTCACCGTCTTCCCGGTCTGGATGCAGATCAGGATGTCGTGCGCGAAGTGGTCCTCGCGCGACAGGAAGTGGCAGTCGTTTGTGGCGAGCAGGGGGATTCCAAGCCGCCTACCCAGCGGCACCAGGACCTCGTTCAGCGATCGCTCCTCGGGTATTCCCTGGTCCTGGATCTCGAGAAAGAAATTGTCCGCGCCGAACAGCTCGCGGTACTCGCACGCCACCCGCTCGGCGTCCGCCTGCCGCCCCGCCAGGATGAGCTGGGGGATCTCCCCGCCCAGGCAGGTGGAGGTGGCGATCAGGCCGCCGGCGTGCTTCGACAGGAGATCGCGGTCGATGCGCGGCCGGTAGTAATACCCTTCCAGGAAGCCGGCGGTCGACAGGCGCATCAGATTCCCGTACCCCTCCTCGTCGCGGGCCAGGAGGAGCAGGTGGTAATACGGCTTCCTGCCGGCGGAAGGCGTCCGGTCCGTGCGGCTGCCGGGCGCCAGATAGGTCTCGCAGCCGAGAATCGGCTTGATCCCCTTCTCCGCCGCCGCCTCGAAGAACGGGATGGCCCCGAACAGGTTGCCGTGGTCGGTGATCGCCACCGCGGGCATCTCGAAGGCCGCCGCCCGCTCCACCATCTCCTCCAGCCTGGAGGCGCCGTCCAGGAGGGAGAACTGGGAGTGATTGTGCAGATGGACGACACTCCGGGTCGCCATCTCTAGGAGCCTGTCCGAGTATTGGGCCGGGCCGCGTTCCGGACGCCATGGGGCCGGATGCGAGACGACGCGACGAAGTCCGATGCAGGAGCATCGTCGAGGCGCGGCAACGAAGGAGACGGCCCCACGCCGCCGGAACCGGCGGGGCGCATGGGGATTGCGGCCGCATACCGCGTCGCTCGTCGTCGGCGATGGACCCGCATCGCTCTCCTCCTCGCTCCTTGTCTGCGAACCGCAAGCCCCATGCG
>JACOUZ010000122.1 GCA_016177515.1 Acidobacteriota bacterium | reverse complement strand
GGCCCGACCGCCACCGTGACCGTGACCGCCTCGGCGGCGGGCCCGCCGGCGCAGGCCGCGCCCGGGCAGCCCAGGAGCGAGGTCTACCGCATCGACCCCGACGGCAGCGTGACGGCGATCTGGTCGTCGCAGAGCGAGGTCGTCTATTCCCTGGTCGTCGACCCTTCCGGGCGTCCGGTCGTCGGCACCGGCGAGCCGGGGAGGATCCGGATCCTGATCGACGCGCAGCAGAGCACTCTGCTGGCCCGCCTCCCCGAGTCCCAGGTGACGTCCCTCGCCCTCGGTCAGGGCCAGACGGTGTTCGCCGCCAGCAGCAACGTCGGGCGCCTCTACCTCCTGGACGCCGCCGGCAGCGAATCGGGATCCTATCTCTCCCCCACCTGCGACGCTCAGACGGTGGCCCGCTGGGGGCGGATCTCCTGGCGCGCCAGAGTCCCCCCCGGCGGGCGCGTCGAGGTCATGACCCGCTCCGGCAACAGCGGCGTCCCCGATTCGACCTGGAGCGACTGGTCCTCGGCCTACGCCAATCCGGACGGCAGCGCGGTCACCAGCCCGGCGGCCCGCTTCCTGCAGTGGCGCGCCCGGCTGGCGCGCCAGGGCGGCGGGCAGGGCGCCGGCGGCCCGGGGCCGGCCCTGCAGGCCGTGTCGGTGGCCTATCTGCCGGGAAACCTCGCGCCTGACCTGAAGCGGATCGTCGTCGAGCCTCCCGGGGTGGTGCGGGAGAGATTGCCGTACGCGGCCGATCCGGACCCCGAGGATCTCGCCTTCACCGGCATCCGGGTGAACCCGGAGACCGGTGCGCCCGAGTCCCGCCCGCGGCAGATTCCCGAGAAGCGGGTTTACGTCCGCGGCATGCGCGCCATCGACTGGGAGGCCGACGATCCGAACGGCGACGCGCTGTCATTCGATCTGTGGTTCAGGGGCGAGGGGGAATCGGCCTGGAAGCCACTGGCGAGGGGCCTGCGCGACAGCTATTTCGCCATCGACTCGACGCAGCTCCCGGATGGACTGTACCGGGTGCGCGTCGAGGCGTCCGACGCCCTCTCCAATCCGGCCGGCCAGGCCAAGATCGCGAGCCTCACCGGCGATCCGTTCCTGGTCGACAACACCCCGCCCGCCATCCAGGTAACCGCCCGCAAGACCGGCAAGGAGGCGGTCATCGAGGTGTCGGCCAGCGATACCCCGGGGCCGATCGCGCGCGCCGAGTACTCCGTGGACGCCGCGCGCTGGGTGCCGATCGCACCGTCCGACGGCGTGTCCGACTCGCGCACCGAGTCCTACAGCATCAGTCTCCCGGGCCTCAAGCCCGGCGAGCACACGGTGATCGTCAAGGTGACCGACCTCCTGGGCAACACCGGGGCCGGGAAGGCCACCTTCACATCCGACTGAGCGCGCCTTGGAGCCAGGAGCGCCCTTCCCTGCCGCTCTCCGCCGTTCCCGACCGTTCCTGGCCGGCCTGGCCCTCCTGGTTCTCGCCGCCGCTCCGCCCGCGTGCGGCCCGTCGCCATCCGGCACGGGCCGCGGGGCCGCCGGGGCTCCGTTCGGCGGACGCTTCGTCTTCCCCCTGCCGAGCGAGCCGACCACCCTCAACTTCGTCACCGGGAGCGACGCCGTCAGTGACTACGTGGAGCGCCTCGTCGGCGACAGCCTGGTGGATCGCGACGAAAACCTGGTCCTGGTGCCGCGGCTCGCCGAATCGTGGGAGTTCTCGAACGACGGACGGGTGCTCACCTTCCACCTGCGCCGGGGCGCGCGCTTTCATGACGGGGCGCTTCTGACCAGCGCCGACGTCCGCTACACCTATGAGCGCGTCATCGACCCGAAGAGCCGCGCCGTCGGCCGGGTGGACGGTTTCCTGCCGATCGAGCGGCTGGAGACTCCGGACGAGACGACGGTGCGGGTGATCTATCGCTTCCCCTACGCCCCGGCGCTGGCCGCCTGGGAGGTGCCGATCCTGCCGCGACACCTGTACGAGCATGAGGATTTTCTGACGGCCCGCCACAACCGGTCCCCGGTCGGCACCGGCCCGTTCCGCTTCGTCTCCTGGGAGGCCGGCCGCCGGATCGTGCTGGCCGCCAACCAGGACTACTGGGGCGGACGGCCTCTGCTCGACACGCTGGAGTTCCAGGTGATCCCGTCGCAGGAGACGACCCTGCAGGCCCTGCTCGCAGGCGAGATCGATTACGCCTCTCTGTCGCCGGTGCAGTGGGAAGCGCACGCCGGGGATCCCTCCTTCGCCCGGCGCTTCGCCACGGTCCAGTACCAGCCGCTCTTCTTTTATTACATCGCCTGGAGATCGGACGGCTCGAACCCCTACTTCGCCGACCCCCTGGTCCGCCGGGCGATGGCCCTCGCCCTGGATCGCGAGGGTTATGTGAAAAACGTGCTGCGCGGCGCAGGGCTCGTGTCGTCCTCGCTCTTCCATCCGGCCGTGCTCCCCGCCGACCCCGGCCAGACGGCCGTGCCTTACGACCCCGCGGGGGCGGCGGCCCTCCTGGACCAGGCCGGCTGGCCCGTCGATCCCAAAACCGGCGTGCGGACGCGCGGCGGCATGCCGTTCCGCTTCACGCTTTTGATCTTCGGCGGCGGACCGGACCACGTGCAGTTCTCGCAGGTGGCGCAGGAGTCGCTGCAGCGCCTCGGCGTCCTGATGTCGATCCAGAGGCTCGACTGGCCGACCCTGTGGTCGCGGCTGCAGGAGGGCGGCTTCCAGGCGGCCCTCTCGGGAATGGTCTCCAGCGTCGACCCCGACGGGATCTCCTACGGCATGCTGCACTCGTCGCAGATCAAGGGCGGCCAGAATTACGCCGGCTTCACGGACGCGCAAATCGACGCCTGGCTGGAGGAGGGGCGCCACGCCGCCGACCCGCAGGAGCGCGAGAGGATCTACCGGAGGATCGACCGGCGGATCGCCGACCTGCAGCCCTGCACCTGCCTGTTCTCGCCTCTCACGCGGGTGGCCATGGACCGCCGGGTGACCGGCGTCCGCCCCGGCCCGCGCGGGCTGGTCGCGCAGTATCCCGGCGTTCTGCGGTTGCGGGTCCGCCAGGGCGAAGGGCCATGATCCCCTTTTTCGTGCGCCGCATCCTGTCCATCCTCCCGACCCTCGCCGGGATCACCGTCGTCACGTTCGGCATCCTGAACCTGCTGCCGTCCGATCCGATCCAGGTCTGGTCCCCCGGCAGCGCCCCCACCGCCGAGGCAATCGAACACCTGAAGACCGAGCTGGGGGCCGACCAGGGACCCGTGGAGCGCTACTTGACGTGGGCCTTCGCGCTTCTGCGCGGCGATCTGGGGCGATCGCTCCGGGATGGGCGGCCGGTCGGCGCGGTCATCGGCGACGCCCTCCCCTGGAGCCTCCTCCTGAACCTCTCCTCGATCGTGCTGATCTACGGTCTGGCCGTGCCGTTCGGCCTCCTGGGCGCCTCCTCCCCCGGACGGGCCGCGGATCGAATCGGAGGCTGGGCCCTTCTCCTCCTGTACGCGGTGCCGCCGTTCGCGGCCGCGCTCCTCATGCAGCAATGGATCGCGGTGCGGCTCGGATGGCTGCCGCTCATGGGGCTGTCCGCCGAAGGGG
>JACOUZ010000144.1 GCA_016177515.1 Acidobacteriota bacterium | reverse complement strand
TCCAATCCGCTCCCCTCCGGCGGGGAGGCCGGCGACGACGGGGTGACCGTTGACGGCGGGGCCTCCGGCGCCGGCCGGTTGGCGCGCTCGAAGCGCCGCGCCACCTCCTGGCTTCCGGGATGCTGCTTCTGGAGCTGGAACAGCACGGCACGCGCCTCTTCCAGCAGGCCCTGGTCGATGTAGAAATCGACCTCGCCCAACTTTTCCGGATCGGGGTCGCGGCCCCCGATCGCCGCCACGGCCTCGGCCTGGTCCGCACCGGCCGGGACCGGCGGCGCCGCGCCTTCGTCCTCCACTTCGATGGTGAACTCGTCCCCCAGGCCTCCCAGCGACAGGTCGCCCGCCAGGTCGTCCGGTGTCTCTTCTTCAACCCTTTCCGGAACCGGCCCGGCCGCCCCCTTGAGTTCCGGAGCGGGATGCGCCTCCGGCGACCTCCTGGGCGCGGGATCCTCCGGCATCTCGATCTCGAGCTCGAGCCCGGCGTCCGGGGGCTCTCCTTCGATGGCCTTCCCTGCAGCCTCCACCTGGGCGGTCGGCTCGATCTCCAGGTCCTCGCCCGGCGCCAGCTCTTCGATCTCCAGCTCCGGGGCGGGCGCCGCGACGGGCCTGGCCGTCCGGGGTCCGGAAGCAGCCGGTCCGGCGGTCTTCGCCGTCCGCACCGGGGCCCCCTTTTCCGCAGCCGCTCTCTCCGGAGCCGGCCTGCCCGCGGGCGCCTGCGCGGCTGCGGCCGACGCTCCCTTCGCGGCACCGGCCGGCGCCGCTGGAGCCGCCGCGGCGGCGGTGAGTTCGCGCACGCGCGGGTTGTTCGGATCGATCCGGATGGCCTCGTTCAGGCGATCCTGCGCCTCCTCCGCCCGGTTCTTCGCCTTCAGGATTTCCGCGAGGGAGAGGCATTCCGAGACCGCCTTCTCCTTGTCCCCCTCCTCATAATAGATTTCCTTCAGCTTGGTGTGCGCCGGGACGTGCCTCGGGTACTTGGCGAGGATCCTGAGGAGCTGCTCCTTGGCCTTCTCGAGGAGCCCGTACTTGACGAACACCTCCGCCTCCGTGAAGTGCTCGCTGATGAAATCGTCGTCCTCCGGCTCCTCGCCCTCTTCGTCCGGCTCGTCCGCCATCTCCTGGATCTTGCTGCGGGGACCGACCTCCTCCTCCACGTCCCCGAGCGCGTCGGCCCCGGAGACTTCCTTCATCACGTCCTCTTCGAGATCCATCGCCGGAGACTCCTCCAGCTCCAGCGCCCCCTCCTGGATGTCCTGCTCGGCCGCGCCGGGAGCGGTTTTCGCGGGTGCCCCCGCCCCGGCCTGGGCGGTCCGGCCGGAGCCGTCCCGGCGCTCTTCGATGCGCTCGAGCAGCTCGGCGCACCTCGGGTTCTGCGGATCCACGCTCTGCATCTGTTCGAGGAGTCCGGCGGCCCGGTTCGGATCGCCCGCCTGCAGCCGGACCTCCGCGAGCGCGTGCAGGGCTTCGAATCGGGCCTTCTTGTCCCCCGCGCCGCCTGCGACGGCGGCCTTCTTCTCCAGGGCGCCCGCGTGGTTGGGGAACGCGCGCAGGAACTCGTCCAGAAGCCCGATGCCGTCGTTCGGTCTTGCGGCGGAGAGGTAGCCCTCGGCCGCCCGCGACACCCAGTCGAGCGCCGAATCGGCGTCGTCCTTCGAGATGTAGAAGCGCGTCACCGCGGCGGCGACCTCCGGCGGGGCTTCCTCCATGCCGCGCAGCCTCTGGAACACCTTTTCCGCGTCCGCGGTCTTGCCGGCCGCCAGGTACGCCTCCCCCAGCAGGGCCAGCGACCTGGGGTTGTCGCCGTTCGCCCGGGCCACCTCGACGACCGTGGCCAAAAGGTCGCCGGGACTCTTCTCCGCCTCCTTGGTGAGCGACAGGACGAGGCTCATCATGTCGGCGTCGCCGGGGACGAGCTTGGCCCCCTTCTGCGCCACTTTGATCGCCTCGTCGAGCATCCCCTTCTTCGCCAGCTCCTGCGCGACCAGGCGGAACTCCCCGCCCGCCTCGGCCAGGTCGCCCGACCGCACGAGCAGATCGGCGTAAGTCACCCGGATCTTGATGTTGTCCGGCTCGATCTCCAGAATCCGCGGGAAGACCTCGATGGCCTTTTTGATCTGCCCGCCTTTGACGTGGCGGTCCGCCACCGCCAGGTACTGCGCCTTCGCCTCGATGGTCAGTCCCTGCTGCTGGTACAGGCCGGCCAGCTTCTGCAGGCAATCGACGTTCGCCGGATCGAGCTTGCTGATCTTCTTGTACATGGCGATCGCCTTGAGGAAGAAACCGTCGGCGGCGTAAAACTCGGCGATGCGCAGGAAATACCGGATGGCGTCCTGGCTCTTCCCCGCGCGGACGCACAGGTCGCCCAGCTTGTTGATGACCCCCATGTCGCGGTTGTTGTCCTCGGCGAGCTTCTTGAACTCGGCGATGGCCTCGGGGATCTTGCCGGTCTTGACGAACTTCTCGGCATGGGCGAGCGTCTTGGCGCGGTCGAGTGCCATCAGCTCACCCGCTCCGAGGGCGCGGGAAAGGGCAGGCACGCGGGCAACGGGGGCCGGACGCCCCGGAATGTGGAGCGGTGGAGCGGCGTCGGGCCAAAGCGGCGCAGCGCGTCGAGGTGGTCGCGCGTTCCGTACCCCTTGTGCCGGTCGAAGCCGTAGGCGGGATAGAGGGCGTGGAAGGACTGCATCATCTCGTCACGGTAGAACTTCGCGACAATCGAGGCCGCCGCGATCGAAGCAGAGAGCCGATCCCCGTGCACCAGGCCTCCCTGCGGGATCCCGATTCCCGGAATCGTCAGAGCGTCCACCAGCACGTAGTCGGGCCGCACGCTGAGAGCCTCCACCGCGCGCCTCATCGCCAGAAGCGTCGCCCGCAGGATGTCGGTCCGGTCGATCTCATCCGGATCCACCACCCCCAGGGCGAACGCGACCGAGCGCCCCGCGATCAGCCGGGCCAGGCGCTCGCGGCAGCGGGCGGCGAGCCACTTCGAGTCGCGCAGCCCCGGGATCGGCCTCCGGCCGTCGAGGACCACCGCCCCCGCCACCACCGGGCCGGCGAGACAGCCGCGCCCGACTTCGTCCACGCCCGCCACGGATCGGAAACCGCCGGCGTACAGCCGCCGCTCGTGCTTCCACCCGGCCGCGCGGCGCCGCATGCCGGCCATTCCCTATCCCTGCGTTTCCTCTTCGATGCGCGCCGCCTTTCCCTTGCGGCCTTTCAGGTAATACAGCTTCGCCCGGCGGACGCGGCCACGGCGCACCACCTCGATCTTGCCGATGATCGGCGAGTGCAGCGGGAAGATGCGCTCGACCCCGATGCCGTCGGAGATCTTGCGCACCGTGAACATGCTGCCCGGCCCGCCACCCTTCATGGCGATCACCATCCCCTGGAAAACCTGGATCCGATCTTTGTCGCCTTCCTTGACCTTGACGTGGACCCTCACCGCGTCGCCCACCCTGAAGTCGGGGGGATTGCCCTTCATTTCGTTCTGCTCGATCAGTCTCACGAGATCCATGACGGCTGCCTCCGCGCTCTCTTCCGGTCAGTGTTCCTGGATCGCCCCGGCCTTGCGAGGGGCCCCGGGCTTCAGGAGATCGGGACGTTTCCGGGCGGTGGATTCGAGCGCCCGGGTCTTGCGCCACGCGGCGATTAGCTCGTGGTGCCCCGAGAGCAGGACCTCGGGGACCTGGAGCCCGCGGAAGTCGGCGGGCCGCGTGTAGTGGGGAAAATCGAACCCTGTTTCGCCGAATGAATCGCGCCGCGCCGCCTCCTCGCCGCCGAGCGCCCCGGGCTGCAGGCGCGTCAGGCTGTCGACCAGGACCATCGCCGGGATCTCGCCGCCGGTGAGGACGTAATCTCCGATCGAAATCGACTCGTCGGCGAGGTGCTCGCGCACCCGCTCATCCACGCCTTCATAATGGCCGCAGATCAGGATCAGCCGCCCGAAGCCCGACAGGCGGCGGGCCTGCTCCTGGTCGTACCTCGTCCCCTGGGGACAGAGGAGTACGATGCGGGAGGATTCCGACGGGTGGTGCTCCCGGATCGCCTCGACCGCCGCGAACAACGGACCCGGCATGAGCACCATGCCGCCGCCCCCGCCGTACGGGACGTCGTCGATTTTTCGATGCCTGTCCGTCGCGTATTCACGCAGGTCGTGCACGCGTACCCGGACCAGCCCCTTCTCGCCGGCGCGTTTCACGATGCTGTGGGACAGCGGTCCTGCGAACATGTCCGGGAAGGCCGTGATGATGTCAAATTCCATAAAGTTCCAGCAGGCCTTCGGGCGGGTCGATGGTGATCCACCCGGAGGCCGGGTCGATGGCCGTGCAGATCGAGCGCGCGGCCGGCAAGAGAATCGGGTCGTGCGCGTCCCCCCCCTCTCCTGCCCCCGGCTCGACCGCCAGGAGCGGCGTGCCGCCCGTCGGCACCACGTCGCGCACGATGCCGATCGTGCGCCCGGCGCGCGTCCGGACGGTCAGGCCGATCAGTTCAAAAATATAGTAGCTGCCCTCCGGGAGATCAACCAACCCGTTGCAGGGCATCAAGATATCCTGCCCGACGAAACCGGCGGCGGCCCCGGCCGTGTCGATTCCACGGAACTTCAGGACGACGCGGTCACCGTAAATCGAGTATTCCTCGATCGGAAGGCGCGCCGGAGCCTGACCCGGCCGCCCGACCATCACCCACTCCCGGCCCTCGAGCTGGTCGATGCCGCCGGGCACCAGGCGGGCCGTCAGCCGCCCCCGTGGGCCACGCAGCCTGAGTCCGGCCGCCACCACGACGCCGGCCTCGCCGTCAGGTCCGGCGGACGCTTTTTCCCTATTCGACGATTTCAAAATCGTAATACACCCCGTGCCGGGCGCCCGCCGCCTCCAGGAGAGTCCTGATCGCCTGGGCGGTCCTCCCCTGGCGGCCGATGACGCGCCCCAGCTCCGACGGATCGACGGTCAGCTCGAACACGGTCACACCCTCCTCCTCGAACGACGCGACCTCGACCGCCTCGGGATGGTCCACGAGGTCGCGCCCCATGGCCTCCACCCAGGCTTTGATGTCCGGTTCGGCCATCAGGACACCTGCGCTTCGCGCGCCCTCTCGAGCAGCCGCCGCACCGTGTCGGAAGCGTGCGCGCCCTTCTTCATCCACGTCTCCGCCCTGGCGACGTCGATCTTCACCACTTCCGGTTTCCGCTTCGGGTCGTAGTAGCCGATCCGCTCGGTGATTTTCGAACGCGGGGTGCGCGCCGACTCGGACACCACCACCCGGTAGAACGGCTTGTTCTTGGATCCCGCCCGGCACAGCCGAATGACCAGCACTCCGTCACCTCCTGTTAGCGTCGAAAGCCCCGCGCGTCGCCGAACATCCCGGAGCGCATCGCCGGGCCGCCGCGCGCCATCGTCTTCATCATCTTGCGCATCTGCTTGAACTGTTTCAAGAGCTGGTTCACGTCCGCAACCGTCGTCCCGGATCCGCGCGCGATCCGCAGCCTCCGGCCGCCGTCGACGATCTCGGGACGGCGCCGTTCGTCCGGCGTCATCGAGGAGATGATGGCGCGCGAGCGCACCAAGCCCTTCTCGTCGAGCGGCATGTCCCGGAGCGCCCCGGCCCCGGGCAGCAGATCCACGATCTGCCGCAGGGAGCCGAGCTTCCTCACCTTGTCGAGCTGCTCGGCCAGGTCCTCGAGCGTCAGCCCGCTTCTTTTCATCCGGCGGGCCAGGGCCTCGGCCTCCTCCCCGGAGGCCACTGCCTCGGCCTTCTCGATGAGCGTCAGGACGTCGCCCATTCCGAGGATTCGCGACGCCATGCGGTCGGGGTGGAACGGCTCGAGGTTCTCCATGTGCTCGCCGACGCCGACGAGCTTGATCGGCACGCCCAGCACCTTGCGAATCGAAAGCGCGGCGCCGCCGCGCGCGTCCCCGTCCGCCTTTGACAGGATGACCCCCGTGAGCGCAATGCGCGCATGGAACGCCCCCGCCGCGCGCACCGCGTCCTGGCCGGTCATGGCGTCCGCCACGTACAGGATCTCCGCCGGCTGCAGGTCCGACTTGAGGGCCTCGAGCTCGGCCATCAGCTCGTCGTCGATGTGCAGCCGTCCGGCCGTGTCGACAATGAGCGGGTCGCGGCCCACGAGCCGCGACTCCCTGAGGGCGCCCCGGCAGACCTCGACGGCGGCCGCGCCGGGCGGGACATCGGCGACCGGCACGCCAACCTGTTCCCCCAGCACGCGCAGCTGCTCGACCGCCGCGGGGCGCCGCACGTCGGCCGGCACCAGCAGCGGCGACCTCCCCTGCCCCTTGAGCAGCCGGGCGAGCTTGGCGCTGGTCGTGGTCTTTCCCGATCCCTGCAGCCCGACCACCAGGAAGACCGAGGGCGGCCGGGCGGACCGCCCGAGGGCCGCCTCGCCCCCCTGGCCGAGGATGGCGACCATCTCGTCGCGCACCACCTTGATCACCTGTTGCCCCGGGGTCAGGCTCCTGAGAATCTCCTCGCTCGTGGCGCGCCGGCGCACCGCCTCGTCGAACTCCCTGACCACCTGCAGGTCAACGTCCGCCTCGAGGAGCGCCGTGCGGATCTCCCGCACGCCCTCGCGGATCTCGCTCTCGGTCAGGTGTCCGTGGCCGCGCATCCTGCGAAAAGTGATCTGAAGCCTTTCGGAGAGGGTTTCGAACATGGGCGTTTGCGCCGGACCCGGCCGCTCAGACGAGCGACAGCAGGTGGCCCATTTTCTCCTTTTTGGTCTTCAGATACTTGCGGGAGTTCTCGTTCGGCGCGACCTCCAGCGGGACCCTCTCCACGATCTCCAGCCCGTAGCCACGCAGCGCGCTGAACTTGCCGGGATTGTTGGTCAGGACGCGGATCTCGTGGCAGCCGAGGTCGCGCAGGATTTGCGCGCCGATGCCGTAGTCGCGGTGGTCGGCCTTGAAGCCGAGCTTGTGATTGGCCTCCACGGTGTCCTTGCCCCGGTCCTGCAGCTCGTAGGCGCGCAGCTTGTTGATCAGGCCGATGCCGCGCCCCTCCTGGCGCAGGTAGATGATCACTCCCTGGCCGGCGCGGGCGATGATCTCCATGGCGCTCCGGAGCTGGGCGCCGCAGTCGCAGCGCAGCGAGCCGAACACGTCCCCCGTGATGCACTCGGAGTGCACGCGCACCAGGACCTTGTCCCCCGCCCGGATGTCCCCCAGGACCAGCGCCAGATGCGTCTTCTTCTCGATGCCGCTGCGGTAGGCCACCAGCCGGAACTCGCCGTGGTTGGTCGGCAGGACCGGCTGCGCCACGCGGCGCACCAGGCGCTCGTTGCGCATGCGGTGGGCGATCAGGTCGGCGACGGTGATCATTTTGACGGCGTGCCGCTTCGAGAACTCCACCAGATCC
>JACOUZ010000154.1 GCA_016177515.1 Acidobacteriota bacterium | reverse complement strand
GACGACAACTGCAACAACACGGTGGACGAGGGATTCGACCAGGACCGCGACGGCTTTACCTCCTGCGGAGGGGACTGCAACGACGGCCTCGCCTCCGTCCGGCCCGGAGGCGTCCAGATCTGCGACGGCTTGAACAACGATTGCAGCTTCCCCGGCTGGCCCTCGCTGACCGGGACCAACGAGGCGGACGACGACGGCGATGCCTACTCCGAGTGCCAGGGTGACTGCAACGACGCCAACCCCGCCATCCATCCAGGCGCGACCGAGACCTGCAACGGGGTGGACGAAAACTGCAACGGCGCGGTCGACGAAGGATTCGACCAGGACGGCGACGGGGTGACCACCTGTGGAGGGGACTGCAACGACGGCCTCGCCTCCGTCCGGCCCGGAGGCGTCCAGATTTGCGACGGCCTGAACAACGATTGCGGCTTCCCTGGCTGGCCCGCGCTGACCGGCACCAACGAGGCGGATGACGACGGCGATGCCTACTCCGAGTGCCAGGGTGACTGCAACGACGCGCTCGCCTCCGTCCGGCCCGGAGGCGTCCAGGTCTGTGACGGCCTGAACAACGATTGCAGCTTCCCCGGCTGGCCGACGATCTCCGGCACGAACGAGCAGGATGATGACGCCGACACCTATTCCGAATGCCAGGGAGACTGCGACGATGCGCTTCCGGCACGATATCCCGATGCGCCGGAGGTCAACGACGGCATGGACAACCAGTGCCCGGGGAACGCCGGGCATTCCCTGGTCGACGAGGTGGCGGGCCCGATCGCATTCGACGACCCCGGCGATTCGACCCGGCTCTGCTGGCCGGCCCAGTCCGGGGCCACGCTTTACGAGGCCGTCCGCTCCAACTCATCCGGACTTGCCGGTGGCTGCACCGGGGCACTCACGGAGTCCACCTGCTGGATCGACTCCGGCGTCCCCCCGGCGGGCGAGGCCTTCTATTATCTCGTCCGCGCCGCCAGCCCCCATGTCGGCAGCTGGGGAGCACGCTCTTCGGGCTCGGAGCGCACCGGCCTCTGCGGCGCGGAATCGACATGTTCCGACGGCCTCGACAACGATGGCGACACCCTGATCGACTGCGCCGACCCGGACTGCCTGGGCCAGGCCATCTGCGCGCCCGCCATCTTCAGCTTCCTCGACACCTTTGGGGACGACATCGGCACCACGGCGCTTTTCGATTTTTTCTCTTCGACGACCGCCGGGCCCACGGACTACATCCTTTACTCCATCCACAGCCCCGGCCCGGGAGACTTCGAAGTCTGCGCCGAGAGAGCCGGCTTCTACAAGGACAACTACCTGACCCTCGCCGAGCCCGGGGGGAGCGTTTCGTCCGGCAACTGGAACCGCTGGCACCGCACCGGAGCGACTCCGTGGGTCGGCCCCCTGACCGACCCGTATGAGAATCTCTACGGCTACAACTGCGCCGATGTCTACGGCTGGTGCCCGGAAGCCGGATTGGGAGGGCGCACTCCTGCATTCCTGCCGTCCCTGAATTACGAGTGCGAGGTCGCCGATCTGGTCCTGGGGTGCGGTGACGGGACCTGGAGCCTGACCCTCAAGATAGGGAAGACCCGCATCGCCACCTGCGGCTTCTGATCACGGGGCGTTCGGGGCCCGCAGCACCTTGACCGTGGTCTCGGCCTTCTCCGGCCTGGCGCCCGGCGCGGCCGCGGGCAGCGTGATGGTGATCTTGTATTCGCCCTCCGGCACGAACTGCGTCTGGCCCATATGCTCCGCATCGACGGTCGGGATGCGGTGCTTGACGTCGGCCTGCAGGTCCCAGACGGCCCTGTTGAGGCCGGGGCGTCCGGATGAGGAGAGCTCGCGGATCTCGGTGCCGGCCGGGTCGGCGACGGCGATCTTGACGCCATCGGGGTTGCCGTCGCGCAGCCAGTAGGTGATGGCGGCGCCCATCGGCGGGTTGGGGGCGCGGAAGACGCCGGCCCCGCCGCCGTAGCCGCGGCTGGCGAACAGGCGCGGGCGCGCCGGGAGCGGAGGGAACACGGCGAGAGGCCGGTTCCGGACCTCCTGCGAGAGGCGGGCGATCGGCGTGACGTCGTCGAGGATGTAGAGGCTCCGCCCGTGGGTCGCGACGACCAGGTCGCGCTCGCGGGGGTGGATGACCAGATCGTCCACCGGGGCCGCCGGGAGAGATTTCCCGTTCAGCCGCACCCAGTGCTGGCCGCGATCGACGGTGACGTACAGGCCGGACTCCGTTCCCATGTACAGCGTCTGCCGGTTGAGGAACGCCTCGAGGATCACCTCCGCCGGCTCGTTCGGCGGCAGGTCGCCCGCGATGCTCTTCCAGGTGCGGCCGGCGTCGTCGGTCAAAAGCACGATGGTGCGGTCGACGTCGCTGCGATGGCCGTCCACCGTCACGTAGGCGGTGTCGGCCGCGTGCCGCGACGGCGCGATGCGCGACACGTAGAGACCGCCGGCCTCCTTCGGCGTGACGTCCGTCCAGCTCTGGCCGTCGTTTCTCGTCACCTGGACCCGGCCGTCGTCGGTGCCGGCCCAGATCATCCCCTTGACCAGGGGCGACTCCGCCAGCGACACCACGGTGCCGTACGTTTCGGCGTCGGAGCCGACGGTGGCCGTCCGGATCGGCTCGTTCTTCGACAGGTCCGGGCTGACGGCGAAGTACCGGTCGCCCCGTTCGGTCAGCTTGAACACCCGGTTGCCGGCCATGTAGAGGACGCCCGGATCGTGCGGGGAGACGAAAAACGGCGCGTTCCAGTTGAAGCGCAGGCGCTCCTCCCCTTCGCGGGGCGACGGCGCGATCATCGTGATGATGTTGGTGTCCAGCCGGATGCGCGCCAGGTTGCCGCCCTGGGAGGTGGCGTACGCCAGGTTCGGGTCGGTCGGGTCGAACTGCACCGTGAAGCCGTCGCCGAAGAAGATCGGACGCCAGTCGTCGTTGAGGATGCCGTCCGCGCGCGGGTCGTCCGCGGGATCGAACGCCTCCGACTGGAAGAGGGTCTCCGAGGGGCCCATCCAGGAGCCGTTGTCCTGAAGCCCCCCGGCGACGCGGTATGGATCGGATCCGTCCACCGTTACGCGATAGAACTGCCCGGCCGCGACGTTGTTGAGGTAGTCCCAGCTCCCGGCCCGGTCGTGCGAGACGTACACGCCGCCGTCGTTGCCGACGATGATCTGATCCGGGTCGAGGGGGTTCACCACGATCGCGTGGAAGTCGACGTGGACCTTGGGGCTGCCCGAGCGGCGGAACGTCCTGCCGCCGTCGTCGGAGATCGCGAGATCCCAGCCGGGAAGATAGACGCGCTGGTCGTTCTCCGGATCGACGGCGAGGCGCGAGAAGTAGAAGGGACGGAAGCTGATCGGGCTGGTGCGGGTCCAGGTGTCGCCGCGGTCGTCGCTCCGGAACAATCCGCCGCTGATCGAGTAGTTGTCGAACGGCGTCCTGCCGCTGCCGCCGAAATCGCTCTCGACCACGGCGTACAGGATGCCCGGGTTCTTCGGGAACACGGCCAGGCCGATCCGGCCGGTGCGCGGCGGCAGCCCCTGGGTCTTCTTCTTCCAGGTCTGGCCGCCGTCGTCCGAGCGGAAGATCCCGCCGCTGTCGCCGTAGCCGCTGAACGACCAGGGAGTGCGCCGGCGCGCGTACATCGCCGCATAGACGGTGTCGGGCCGCTGCGGATCGACGGCCACGTCGCTGGCGCCGGTGTTCGCATCGACCTTCAGGACCTGCTTCCAGGTCGCCCCGCCGTCACTCGTCCTGTACACGCCGCGCTCCGGGTTGGGCCCCCACAGCCGCCCCAGGGCCGCGACGTAGCAGACGTCGGGGTTTCTGGGATCGACGGCAAGCCGGGGGATGTCGCGCGTCTCGGCGAGACCGACGTGCGTCCAGGTGCCGCCGGCGTCGGTCGAGCGGTAGACGCCGTTCCCCCACGACGACGAGTTGCGGCCGTTCCCTTCTCCGGTGCCGACCCAGACGATCTTCCCTTTGCCGCGCTCGGCGCGGCTTTTCTCCGGCCCGCCCGCCGGGGCGCCGGCGCCGCCCCCGGCGCCGGCCCCGCCTCCGGCCTCGCCCCCAGCGCCGGCCCCGTCCCCGCTCCTCCGGGCCAGATCCGCCTTCTCCTCCTCCGCCCAGCCGGGCCAGGTCTCCGGCGCGTCGGCCACGGCGATGGCGCCGATCGACAGGTTCGGCTGGTCGTCGAAGACCGGTTTGAAGGTGACCCCGAGGTTTTCGGTCTTGAAGACCCCACCGGTGCCGAAGCCGGCATAGAAGGAGGTCCGGCTCCCCGGCACGTAGGCCAGCGCCGCGACGCGCCCTCCCATGTTGGCCGGCCCGATGCTGCGGAAGGAGAGCCCTTTCAGGTCGTCCGCGGTCAGGGCGCGGTCGCCCGCCGCCGGGGCCGACCTGTCACGCCCCCTCTCGGCGGTGCCGGCTTCCTGAATCAGGGGGATGGCGCACAGGGAGAGAACGACGAGCAGGATCGGCGACGCGGACGGGCGACGGCGGGGCATGGCACCTCCCTCGGTTGTGTGGAGCACGAGGGGGGATTCTACCCCGGAGATGGGTCCATCGTCGGGCGGGCCGCCTCAGGTCGTGTAGTGCGCGTTGATGTCGATGTAGCGGCGGGTCAGGTCGCAGGTCCAGAGGACGGCGCGGCCGGCGCCGGAGGCGAGGTCGAGGCGGACGTGGACGCGCGGGGTGGTGAACAGGCGGCGGAGACCGTGGTCGTTCCGGGCGCCGCCGCCGGCCGGGACGGCCCGGCCGTGGCGGACGACGGGGACGTCGCCGATGCTCATGGAGACGCGGGCGGGGGAGAAGTCGATGCCGGCGGCGCCGGCGGCGGACAGGATGCGGCCCCAGTTGGGGTCGCCGCCGGCCAGGGCGGTCTTGACCAGGGGTGAGTTGGCGATGGAGCGGGCGACGCGATCGGCGTCGGTCCCGCTGGGGGCGCCGGTCACTTCGACTTCCATGATACGGCGCGCCCCTTCGCCGTCGGTGACGATGTCGAGGGCGAGGGCGCGGCAGACGGCGCGCAGCGCGCGGACGAACGGCTCCTCGTGGCGGCCGGCCTGCAGGAGGGCGCGGTGGCCGGCGGCGGCGTTGGCCATCAGCAGGACGGTGTCGTTGGTGGAGCAGTCGCCGTCCACCGAGATGGCGTTGAACGAGTCACGCACCGCATCGCGCAGGAAGCGATCCAGAAGCCGCGGGTGAACGTTGGCGTCGGTCAGGATGAACGCCAGCATGGTCGCCATGCGCGGGTGGATCATCCCCGATCCCTTGGCGAATCCGGTCAGGGTCACGGTGCGGCCGTCGATGACGGCCTCGGCGCAGCGGATCTTGGGGCGCGTGTCCGTTGTCATGATGGCGCGCGCCGCGGCGGCCAGGCCGGCGGCGCCGGGGTCGCCCGAGGTGCCGGGCGGGCCTGCGGCAGCCGCGACTCCCGCGCGGCGCGACGTGCCCTGATTCGCCAGTGCGCCCAGCGCCGCCGGCAGGGCGCCGATGATGCGCCGGTGGGCGAGCGGCCGGCCGATGACGCCGGTCGAGGCGACCAGGATTTCCTCGGGCCGGCAGCGCAGCAGCCGGGCTGCCGCGGCGGCCACGGCGCGGGCGCGGGCCTCCCCCTCGGCCCCGGTGGCGGCGTTGGCGCAGCCGGAGTTGACCACGACACCGCGCGCCTGCCCGAGCGAGCGCTCGAGGTGATCGCGGCAGACGACGATCGGTGCCGCCGCGAAGCGGTTGGTGGTGAACACGCCGGCCGTCACCGCCCTGCGCTCGGAGACGATCAGGGCGAGGTCGAGCGGCTTGCCGCGGCCGCCGCGGCTCTTGAGGCCGCAGGCGACGCCCGCGAGGCGGAAGCCCTGCGGGACCCGCGGCCGGCGCAGCAGGAGGCCGGCATCGTGACTGCCCGCGCTCCCGTTCGCAGAGTTGTGCATGCGGCCGTTGGCGGCGGCGCGCCGGCTCATGTCATCTCCTTCACGAGCGCCAGCTCGTCGCAGCAGTCGCGGCGGCGGCAGATGGAGCAGTCGACGAACACCTTCTGGGGCAGGCTCTGGCGCGGCACCAGGGTGAAGTCGAGCTTCTCGAAGATGCCGGGGACGCGCGTCAGGACGAAGATCCGCTGCAGACCGTCCTGGCGCGCCTCCTCCACAAGCTCGTCGACCAGGAAGCGGCCGAGGCCGCGGCCCTGGAACTCGTCGGCGACGACCAGCGAGCGGATCTCGGCGAGGCGCTTCGAATAGCGGCGCAGCGCCGCGAACGCCAGCACGATCGGTGGACCGAACGCGGGGGAGAGGATGCGGAAGTCGGGCAGGGCGGCGCGCAGCGCCCCGCCGGCGAGCGGCAGCAGGACCTCCCGGTCGGACCACTTCCTGATCCGCGCTTCGATCAGCGGAAAATCGTCGTGACCCGCTGGGCGGATGCGCACCTCCAGGCCGGGCGTCGCTTCAGGAGCGGGCATCGGGCTCCACCCTGGCTTCCTGACCTGCCGCCCGCTCGCGGGTCCAGGCGCGCACGCGGCGGAGCGCCTCGGCGACGCGCGCGGGGGCGGTCCCCCCTTCGCAGCCGCGCCGGGCCAGCGAGGCGCGCACGTCGAGCCAGGCGAAGACAGCCTCCTCGACAAGCGGAGTGATCTCGCGGAGCGCCCCAAGCGGCAGGCGAGCCGGCGGCAGCCGGGCGGCGCGGGCGCGCGCGGCCGCCTCCCCGGCGCAGCGG
>JACOUZ010000153.1 GCA_016177515.1 Acidobacteriota bacterium | reverse complement strand
GTCCACCACCCAGCGGTCGAACCAGGCGGCGCCGCGGCACAGGGCGTCGTACGGCTTGAGGACGATCGCGTCGTACAGCTCGTCGACGAAGTACTTGTTGGCGATCCATCGGTACAGGATGCGGGCCCTCTCGGCCAGCCGCGCCGGCGCCTCCGGCCGGCGCTCGTAGAACACCCAGCCGAGAAACAGCCCGAAGACGGCGACGACGACCGACACGGCCATCAGGGCGATCTCCAGGCCCGGCGCGTGCGGGGCGGCGTGGGCGGCGGCCTCCCCGCCTGCCTCGAACACCGGGGCGAGGTACCGTCCGAACCGGTCGCCCAGGCCGTGCCACGGAGCGATCACGGCCGGGATCCCGACCCAGCCGCCGACGCAGGCGAGCCCCGCCAGGACGGCGAGCGGCACGGTCATGGAGCGCGGCGATTCGTGCAGGTGGTGCCGCGTCTCCTCGCCGAAGCGCTCCTCGCCGCGGAACACCAGGGCGTAGAGCCGCCACATGTAGAAGGCGGTCATCCCCGCCGTGGCGGCGCCGGCGAGCCAGAGGACCGGGCTGCGGTGGAACGCCGCCCAGAGGATCTCGTCCTTGGAGAAGAAGCCGGCGAGCGGCGGGATGCCCGCGATCGCCAGGGTCGCGATCACGAACGTGACGTGCGTCCAGGGCGTGTGCCTGTCCAGGCCGCCCATCTTGCGGATGTCCTGCTCGCCGGACAGGGCGTGGATGACCGATCCCGCCCCGAGGAACAGGAGCGCCTTGAAGAAAGCGTGCGTCATGAGATGGAAGATGGCCGCCGAGAACGCCCCGACCCCCGCCGCGAGCATCATGTAGCCGAGCTGCGACACCGTGGAGTAGGCCAGGACCTTCTTGATGTCCGTCTGCGCCAGCCCGATGCTCGCCGCGAACAGCGCGGTCAGCGCCCCGACCACGGCGACGATCAGCATCGCGGCGGGCGCGTGCAGGTACAGGGGCGCCATGCGGCAGGTGACGTAGACGCCCGCGGTCACCATGGTCGCAGCGTGGATCAGCGCCGACACCGGCGTCGGGCCCGCCATGGCGTCCGGCAGCCAGACGTACAGCGGGATCTGCGCCGACTTGCCGCACGCCCCCACGAACAGGAGCAGGGCCGCCGCGGTGCACAGGCCGGGCGTCAACGTCCCCGCCTGCGACAGGATCTCCTGGATGTCCATGGTGCCCGTGGCGGCGAACAGGATCAGCATCCCCAGGACGAACCCCACGTCCCCGATCCGGTTGGTGATGAACGCCTTGCGCCCGGCGTCGGCGCAGGTCATGCGCGTTTTCTCGTCGAACATGCGGTCGTAGTAGAAGCCGATCAGGAGGTAGGAGCAGAGGCCGACCCCCTCCCAGCCGACGAACACGACCGGCAGGGAGGCGCCCAGCACGAGCGTCAGCATCATCGCCATGAACAGGTTCAGGCAGGCGAAGAACCGGGCGTAGGCCGGCCGCGGCTCGTGGCCCATGTAGCCGATCGAGTAGACGTGGATCAGGAAGCCGACCCCGGTGACGACCAGAAGCATGACCGCCGACAGGGGGTCGAGGGAGAAGGACCAGTCCACGCTCAGCTCCCGGCCGGCCGCCGTGCGCCCCATCGGCATCCAGGAGCCGAGCACCCGGGTCACGCGGTGCGCGGGCGCATCCACGGCGAGGCCCGGGACGGACGCGAGGCGCGCGGCGTCCCGCAGGCCGAGGACGGCGCCGCAGGAGACCAGGAACGACAACAGGACGGCGCCGCAGGCGATCCACCCCACCGCCTTCCGCGGAAGGAAGCGCGCCCCGAACAGCCCGTTGAGGACGAAGCCCGCGGCGGGGAGCAGCGGAATCGTCCAGAGCATCCCGAGAAACGCCAAGAGCGCCCCCTCAGCCTTTCATGATGTGGACCTCGTCCACGTAGACGGTGTCGCGGTTCCTGAACAGGGCCAGGACGATGGCCAGCCCGACGGCCACCTCCCCGGCCGCCACGGCGATGGTGAAGACGCTGAACACCTGCCCGGCGAGGTCGTGCAGCCGCTGGCTGAACATGATGAAATTGACGTTGGCCGCGTTCATCATCAGCTCGATCGACATCAGGATGACGATGGCGTTCCGCCGCGTCAGGACGCCCAGCACCCCGACGGCGAAAAGCAGCAGGCTGAAGACGAGCACGTGGTTCGGCGGGACCGGCATGGCCTCCTCGTCTCAGTGCTTCTGGTGCGCCAGGACGATGGCGCCGATCATCGCCACGAGCAAAAGGATCGAGGCGATCTCGAACGGCAGCACGAAGTCCCGGTACAGCGCCTGGCCGATCGACTGCAGATTACCGGCGGAGTCCTCCGGCGGCACGCTCAGCAGCCGCTCGGTGGCGAGCGGCCCGCGCGAGTAGACGTACAGGATCAGCCCGACGACCGTTGCCCCGAGGATGCCCGACACCGTGGCGTGCAGGCGGATGCGCGGCCCCAGGGTGTCCTGCAGGCTCACCAGCATGATCACGAACAGGAACAGCACGACGATCCCGCCGGCGTACACCAGCACCTGGACCGCCGCCACGAACTCGGCCCGCAGCAGGACGTACACCGCCGCCACGCACAGGAACGTCAGCACCAGGTAGATGGCCGAATGGACGACGTTGCGGCTCCAGATCACCATGACCGCGGCCAGGAGCGCGATCGAGGCCAGGACGTAAAAGATCACCGCCGGGGCTTCCACGCGCTACTCCTTGTAGTCCTTCGGATCGACGCCGTTCAGCAGGACCTTGAGTGGGGCCACGAACCCTTCCCGCTTGAAGTCCGCCATCTCGTAATCGTGCGACATGTAGATCGCCGTGAGGGGCTTGGTCGGGCAGGGGTCGACGCACAGCCCGCAGAAGCAGCAGCGCTCGTAGTTGATCTCGAACGACACCAGGCGCTTCCCCTTGCCGTCCGGCTTCTTCTCCGAGACGATGTGGATGCAGTCGTCCGGGCAGACCGTCTCGCACAGGTGGCAGGCGATGCACAGCTCCTCGCCGTTTTCCGGGTGGAAGCGCAGGCGTGGCACGCCCCGGAAGCGCGGCGACAGCTCCACCCTCTCCCTCGGATACTCGACGGTGATGTGCGGCCGGAACTGGTTCTTGAGAGTGACCCACAGCCCGACCCACAGCTCCAGCAGGAGGAGCATCTTCAGGAAATCCCGGAATCCGGCGGCGGGCCTCGCCGTCATGATCTTCGCCACGCCATCACCCCGTGATCAGGATCATCAGCCCCGTGCCGATGACGTTCAGAATCGACAGGGGAATGAGCCACTTCCAGCCGAGCGCCATGAGCTGGTCGTAGCGGTAGCGCGGGTAGGTGCCGCGGAACCAGATGTACATGAACAGGAAGAACGACACTTTGAGGGAGAACCAGAACACTCCCGACACCGCGGGGACTTGAAGTCCGGCGAGGCCCAAGACGTCGCTCCGGGCGATCAGGAAGCCGAGCGCCGCCCCCGCGATCCCCCCCGCGAACATCAGCCGCAGGCCGCCGCCCAGCTTCTGGTCGGCCAGCCAGCCGAGGAAACCGCCCGCGACCAGGGGCACGAAGAGCAGCCACCCGTTCTCCAGGAAGGCCAGCGCCGCCGCGTTCGGGAACGGCCGCAGCCAGCCGCCGAAGAACAGGATGGTCACGATCGAGGACACCACGATCATGTTGGTGTACTCGGCGAGGAAGAAGAGGGCGAACTTCATCCCCGAGTACTCGGTGTGGAACCCGGCCACCAGCTCGGCCTCCGCCTCCGGCAGATCGAACGGCACCCGGTTCGTCTCGGCCACGGCCGCGATGAAGTAACAGAAGAAGCCGAGGATCTGCGGCAGGACGTACCACACGCCGGCCGCCTTCTGGGCGTTCACGATTTCGACCATCGAGGCCGATCCCGCCAGCATCATCACCCCGATGATGGCGAAGCCCAGGGGCACCTCGTAGGAGATCATCTGCGCCGACGAGCGCAGCGCCCCCAGAAGCGAATACTTGCTGTTGGAAGCCCAGCCGCCCAGAATGACGCCGTAGATCCCCAAGGACGAAATGGCCAGGAGATACAGCAGGGCGACGTTGATGTCGGTGATGAAGGGGTTCACCTCGTAGCCGAACACATGGAACGGCTCGGCGGCGAACGGGATGACCGCCAGGGAGGCCAGCGCCGGGATCACGGTGACCACCGGCGCCAGCGTGAACAGGAAGCGATCGGACTTCTCGGGGACGGTGTCTTCCTTGATCAGGAGCTTCACGGCGTCGGCGATCGGCTGCAGGAGCCCGTGCCAGCCCACCCGCCGCGGCGCCAGGCGGACCTGCATGAACCCCAGCACCTTGCGCTCCACCAGCTGCAGGTAGGCGATCACGAGCGGCAGGACCAGGACGACCGCCAGGATCTGGGCGGCCGGGATCACGAGGGTCTGGATGAGGGCCTGCCGGTCCATGGTCCCCTTCTACCGGTCCACGTCGCCGAGCACGATGTCGATCGAGCCGATGACCGCCACGATGTCGGCGATGAGGCGCCCCCTGCACATGACCGGCAGCGCTTGTAGATTTACGAACGAGGGGGCCCGGAAGCGCATGCGGTACGGCATCTCGCCGCTCTTGTGCACGATGTAGAACCCCTGCTCGCCCCGCGGACTCTCGACGACGTGGTACACCTCGCCGGCGGGCGGCTTGATGTATTTCGGCACCTTGGCGCGCACGTCCCCTTCGGGCAGCCGGTCCAGCGCCTGCCGGATGATGCGGCACGACTGCCGCATCTCCTCCATGCGCACGATGTACCGGTCATAGGTGTCGCCGTTCTTCCCGACCGGCACGTCGAACTCGAACTGATCGTAGGAGGAGTACGGCTGCGCCCGGCGCACGTCGTAGTCCACGCCCGAGGCGCGCAGCGTCGGCCCGCTCACCCCGAGCCCCACGGCGTCCTCGGGCTTCAGGACGCCGACGCCCCGGGTGCGCCCGAGCCAGATGCGGTTGACCGTCAGGAGATCCTCGTACTCCTTCTCGCGCGACGGGAAGATCCCGATGAAATGCCGCACGCGATCGGTCCAGCCCTGGGGCACGTCCTCGTAGAGCCCGCCGATGCGCATCGAGTTGTAGGTCAGGCGCGCCCCGCAGAAGGCCTCGAACAGGTCGAGGATCATCTCCCGCTCGCGGAAGGTGTAGAAGAAGACCGTCATCGCCCCGAGATCGAGGGCGTGCGTCCCCAGCCACAGCAGGTGCGAGGCGATCCTCTGCAGCTCGGCCAGGACCACGCGGATGTACTGCGCCCGCGGCGGGACGTGCAGCCCCATCAGCTTCTCGACCGCGCCGCAGTAGCCCAGGTTCTCGGAGATGGCCGCCACGTAGTCGAGCCGGTCGGTCAGAGGCTCGATCATCGGGTAGGTGCGGTGCTCGGAGAGCTTCTCCACCCCGCGGTGCAGGTAACCGATCACGGGGCGGACGTCGACGACCTCCTCCCCCTCGAGGGTCAGCTTGAGGCGGAGCACCCCGTGGGTCGAGGGGTGCTGCGGCCCCATGTTGATGTCCATCTCCTCGGTGCGGAACATCAGCCCCGGCCCTCCCCCGTCTTCTCGACTTCCTTCTTCCAGCCGAACCCCTTGATGGGCGCCTTGTCGTAGGTGTAGACGTGCTCCGCCGTCGTCACCTGCCGGAACTGCATGTGGTCCTCGGGCTTCCCTTCCAGCGGGTAGTCCTTGCGCAAGGGGTGGCCGACCCAGTCGTCGGTCATCAGGATGCGCGTCATGTCCGGGTGGCCCTGGAAGCGGATGCCGAACAGGTCGAAGACCTCCCGCTCGTGCCAGTTGGCGGTCGGCCAGGCGCGGCAGGCCGTCGGCGGCTGCTCGCCCTCCCCCACGTCGAGCTTGAGATTGATGCGCTGGCGCTTCGCGATGGAGTACAGGTGGTAGACGACCTCGAAAGGCTTCGGCCGTTCCGGCCAGTGGACCGCCGTCAGGTTGCTCAGGTAGTCGAAGCGCAGGTCGGGGTCATCCCGCAGGAAGCGCCAGATCTCCTCGGCGCGCTCGTGCTTCAGCTTCACCGTCACCTCGCCGGCGAAGAACCCTGCTTCGACGATCTGATCGGCGAACCGCTCCTTGAGCCGGTCGAGCGCCACGGAAGGCACCGGCACCGTCAGCGGGCTCGGCTTGGGGGCGGCCGCGGCGGCGGGCGCCCCCGGGGGTCCCGGTGGCGCGGCCGGGGCGGTTGCAGGCGCCGCGGGCTTCGGCGCCGCAGGTCCCGGCGCCGCGGCCCCCGTTGCAGCGGGCTCACCCACCGGAGGCGTCTCCGGCTGCGGCTTGCTGTCCTTCTCGTCGGCCATCTGTCGCTCGCGCCTTTTGTCACAAGCGTGCGCGGCCCGCGGGCCGCGCCGCTCTCCCGGCTGCCATGCGCCAATCGTCCCGATCGACTAGGCGGTCGCCCGCCCGGCGACGCTCATCCTGTCGATCTTGTCCTGCAGTTTGAGGAAGCCGTAGAGGAGGGCTTCCGGCCGCGGCGGGCAGCCCGGGATGTACACGTCCACCGGGATGATGCGGTCGACCCCCTGCACGACGCTGTAGGTCGGGAACGGCCCGCCGCAGGTGGCGCAGGCGCCCATCGAGATGACCCACTTCGGGTCCGGCATCTGGTCGTACAGCCTCTTGATGATGGGAGCCATCTTCTCGCAGACCGTGCCGGCGACGATCATCACGTCCGACTGCCGCGGCGTGGCCCGGAACACGCCCGCGCCGAAGCGGTCGATGTCGTAGCGCGAGGCGACCGTCGCCATCATCTCGAT
>JACOUZ010000152.1 GCA_016177515.1 Acidobacteriota bacterium | reverse complement strand
GCCAGAACGACCCGTACGGCCACGGAACGCACATCGCCGGGATCATCGCCGGCGACGGCAGCTCATCGCTTGCGATCGGGCGCGACTACTCCGGGATTGCGCCGGGCGCCAGCCTGATCAATCTCAAGGTTCTGGACGAGACGGGCCGGGGTTACGTCAGCAACGTCGTGGCGGCAATCGACCAGGCGATTTCCATCCGTTCCTACTACAACATCAGGGTCATCAACCTGTCTCTGGCGGCGCCGCCGGTCGACTCGTACCTCAACGACCCCCTCTGCCGGGCCGTGGCACGGGCCATGAAAGCGGGGATCGTGGTGGTTGCGGCGGCCGGCAACTTCGGGCAGGACCCGGGCGGCAACCTGGTCTACGGCGGGATCACCTCGCCTGGAATCTCGCCGGCGGCGATCACCGTCGGCGCCACCAACACTCTGGAGACGGACGCCCGCTCGGACGACGCCGTCGCCCCGTTCTCGTCGCGCGGGCCGACGATGTCGCACACGACCGACCCGCTGACCGGGGCGATCGTCTATGACAACCAGGTGAAGCCCGACCTCGTCGCCCCGGGCTGCCGGCTCGTGGCTCCGGAGCGCAGCGCGAATTACCTGGTGAGCACCTACCCGTCGCTGCACGTGGACACCGGCAACGCCAACAGGTACAGCCGCTACATGAGGCTGAGCGGCACCTCGATGTCCACCGGCGTGGTGTCGGGCGCCGCCGCACTGATGCTGCAGGCCAACCCGGGCCTGACGCCCAACCTGGTCAAGGCGATCCTGATGTACTCCGCCCAGATCATGGAGGGACCGGATCTGTTCGAGCAGGGCGCCGGGAAGCTCAACGTCGAAGGCGCGGTGCGGCTGGCGAAGGCGGTCAGCCGGTACGCCTACGCGCTTCCGGCCGGCCAGACGCTGGCCCCCTTCGGTCTCCCGAACGCCCAGACCACCATCGCCGGCGAGACCTTCTCCTGGAGCCAGGGGCTGATCTGGGGCATCGGTGCGCTGCGCGGCCAGGCGATGTTCCTGACCCAGCAGGGGGCGTATGCGCAGGGGCTGATCTGGGGCATCGGCCGTCTCGATGCGTGGGGCGCGGGCGTCACCTATTACGACGGCCTGTACTCGGACGACTACGTCGTATTCGGCAGGAACGGCCAGTGGTGCTACGTGACCTGGAGCCCGGGCACCCAGCAGGCCAGCGGCCTGATCTGGTCGGAGCGGCTCTATGCATCCGGCCTCATCTGGCAGAACCGGGTGATCTCGAGCGACTTCTTCGACATGAGCTCCACCAGTCTCATCTGGGGAATCCGGGGCTACGGCGGTTACGACAGCGGGCTCATGTGGGGCATCAAGGACGCCGGTCTCATCTGGGGGATCGCCAACGAACGGTAACGCCATGGATCCCCGCAGAGACGACATGAAAGGCATATCTCACGTACCGCGCCTGCCTCGAGAGGCTCGTGCGGGCGAAAGGAGGCATGACCCCGCAGGCCAGTGGTTCATGAGCTGATGCGCAGGTGGTCCCTGCGTCAGGCCGGTCCCGTCGTGGCAGCGGGACCGGCCGTTTTCTTTCCTGAGCGGAATCCGAACAGATCCCGACCCGGATGCCGTGGCCTGGACACGCGATGCAACCGGCAACCTCCGCTCCTGCCGCACTTGCACGGGCGTCGTCGTTCCGTCGAGAGAGCATGTGCGGAGTCCGTGCGGTCAGGGGGCGCTCGGCGCGTCTGAAGCCTGGCGGAGCCGGCGGGAGGCCTGACGCCTGATGCCATAAGGGGCCCGGTCTCAAGCAGTTGTGCGCAGGAGGCGGACCACCCGCCGACCGCCCGATCGCGTGGCACGGGCATTGCGATTGTCAGGAAGGGCGGGCATGCAAAGCAACGGACCGGGAGGACGTCTGTACCTGATGGCGGTCGCGGCGGCGGCAGCCGCGCTGGTGGGGACCACTGCGGCAGCCCTGACTCTGCTTCTCATCGGCTCGATCGGCCCCGTGTCCTGGGCCGTCATCCCGCCGATCGTGGGCCTCGCCGCCGTCGTGTACCGTGCCTGCAAGCGCAACGCCTCCGAGACGCTCAGGCGGCTGGACGATTTGATGCAGGTCCACCTGTCGACGATCGAGGCGCTGGCCCTGGCGATCGACGCGAAGGACCCGCACGCGCAGGGGCGCACGCGCCGGGTGCAGGCGTATGCGATGGAGCTCGCGCGTCTCATGCGTATCCCGCGCCTGGAGTTCGAGGCTGTACGCGCCGCCGCCCTGCTGCACGACATCGGCAAGCTGGCGATCCCGGACCACCTCCTGCACAAGCCGGGAAAGCTCACCGACATGGAATTCCAGAAGGTCAAGGCGCACCCGTCGGTGGCGGCGGACATCCTGGCGCACGTCAATTTCCCGTACCCGGTGGTCCCCGCGGTCCGGCACCACCACGAACGCTGGGACGGGTCGGGGTATCCCGACGGCCTGAAGGGGGAAGCGATCCCGCTGCCCGCACGGGTGCTCGCGGTGGCGGATGCCTTCGAGGCACTGACCTCCGATCGCGCCTACCGCGGGCGCAAACCGCCGGAAGAAGCTTGCGCCCTGATCGAGGCGTGGTCGGGGATGCAGTTCGACCCGGCCGTCGTGGCGACCCTGCGCCAGAACCTCGGAAGACTGATCGTCGCTCCCTACCGCGCGCCCGGGGTCGCGGGAGGGCAGGCGGGGGCGCCGGGCGCCTCCGCGACGGGCCCGCTCCAGGCCGCGGACATTCTCGGTTTGTGGAGCGGTGAGCCGGCCGCAGACCAGGTCGACCCGGGTGGATTCGGGGAGAGCCTGCATCGCGGGATCGGGGCCGAGCGGGTTGGCGGCCATCCAGGGTCGGGCGCACTCGCCGGACCGGGAGGCGCCCCGGAGGGGGCGGGTGATGCCGGAGGCACAGCCGGTGCGGGCGGCGCCGGTGCCGGATTACCGGGCCCGCCTCGGCCGGATGAATCCCCGCCGCAGGGCATCTCCCAGACGAACGTCTGGATCGAGCGCGACGAGAGCGGGGCCATCGTGGGGCGCCAGACCGCCGTTCTGAGCTCCATCTCCTCGGCGCACCGGGAGGTCTATTCGCTCTACGAGATCGCCCAGGCGCTCGGCTCGTCCCTGCGCCTGCCGGAAGTGCTCGATCTGGTCGCGCACAAGATAGGCCAGCTGGTGCCGTTCCGGTCGTGCGTGATCTACCTGCTGGAGGACCACAGCGACACGCTGTCGGCACGCTTCGTTTCGGGGGCCAACGTCGCAGAGCTGCGCGGCCGGGCGCTCAGGGTGGGCGAGGGGATCACCGGCTGGGCGGCGCTGCAGAAGAGCAACCGCTTTTCCCAGAGCGTCGATCTCGACCTCGCCGGTGCCGGCCTCGACCTGTCGGAATACTCGGCCGCCGCCGCCTTCCCCCTGATCCACGACGGCGAGGTTCTGGGGGCGATCACCCTCTATTTCCCCAAGGGCGTGCCGTGCCTGGACGACCACATCCGCATGATGGACATCATCGTCCGGCTGGCGGCGGCCGCCGTGCACAACGGCACCCTGTTCGCCGAGAGCCAGGAGTCGGCCCTGACCGACGGCCTGACCAACCTGCCGAACTCGCGCTACATGCGCCAGGTGTTCGAGCAGGAGAAGGTGCGCTGCCAGCAGGCGGGCCAGCCGATGGCGTTCCTGGAGGCCGACCTCGACAACTTCAAGGTGATCAACGACCGCTTCGGCCATCACGTCGGCGATCGCTACCTCGCCGAGATCGGCCGCGTGCTGAAGAGCCATCTGCGCGAGCGCGACATCCTGGTCCGCCTGTCGGGGGACGAGTTCGCCGCCCTGCTTCCCCTGACCGGCTTTGCGCAGGCGGCCCTCCTGGCCGAGCGCCTGCAGCAGGCGGTGGATCTGTTCAGGCTCCGCCTGGAGGAAGGAAACGTGGCGCGCTCCGGCCTGTCGATCGGCATCGCGCTCTACCCGCAGGACGGCGAGGGGTTCGAAGACCTCCTGGTGCGGGCCGACCACAACATGTACCAGAACAAGGCCGCCCGCAAGAACGCCCGCCTCGAACGGGATCCGAACGTCCTGCCGTTCCCGATCAGGAAACCGTCCGGGTCCTGATCCGGATCCCAATCGACCCGCCCGCGGGCGTCCGGCCCGTGTTAATCTCCCGCCCCATCGTTTCGTGGAGGTCAGGAGGTGCGCATGCCCGGCCGGCCGGCCCGCGGGAGTCAATCGGTCCGGAATCTCTTCGCAGTCATCCTCGCCGTCGCCGGCGTGACCGCGGTCTTCTGCGCCGCCCCGGGTCCGCCCCGGAGCGCCGTCCTGTTCATCGGCGACGGGATGGGGCCGGCGTACGTGACCGCCACGCGCGTGGCTCGCGGCGGATCGAGCGGCCGGTTGCGCATGGACGGGCTGCCGCACACGGCGCTGTCCCGCACGCATTCGACCGACAGCCCGGTCACCGACTCGGCCGCCGCGGCGAGCGCCATGGCGTGCGGCCAGAAGACCGCCAACGGGATCCTGTGCGAGGACGCCACGGCCGTTTACCGAAAGCGGGACGGCCGGAAGCTCGAGTCGATCGCCGTCTGGGCGAAGAAGCGCGGCCTGCGCGTCGGGCTGGTCACGACGACGACGGTGACCCACGCCACGCCGGCGGCGTTCTACGCCCACGAGAAGGACCGCGACAACGAGGCGGGGATCGCGCGGCAGGCGGTTGCGAGCGGCTTCGACTTCCTGCTCGGCGGAGGCAGGAAGTTCTTCCCGGAGGACATGCAGGCGGAGGCGCGGGCGGCCGGCTGGACGATCGTCGAGACGGCGGACGCTCTGCGCGCCGTCCCGGGACTCGATCGCCGCATCCTCGGCCTGTTCTCGGACGGCCACCTGCCGTACCAGCCGGAGATCGAGGCGGCCAGGGCGCGGGCGGGCGGGGAAGGCGCCGCGGGTCACGGCGTCGCAGGCGCAGGCGGCGGCACGGATCAGGGAGGCATGGGGGACCCGGCTGGCGACACGGTTGGCGGCCCGGCGGCGCGCAGCGCGCCGACGATTGTCGAGATGACGCGCTGGGCCATCGACGGGCTCCGCCAGACCGGGCAGCCGTTCTTCCTGATGGTCGAGGGCGGGCGGATCGACCACGCCGGCCATGGCAACTGGGCGCGCACCGCGGTCGACGAGACCGCCGCCTTCGATGAGGCGATCGGCTACGCGGTCGACACCCTCGATCCGAAGACCGCGCTCGTCCTGGTGACGGCCGACCACGAGACCGGCGGCCTGGCGCTGAACGGCTATCCCGACGAGAAGGACGGGATCTGGTCCGCCTATCGCGACCCGTGGGGGGAGAAGGGGGACGAGCCGTACCCGGTGGTCACCTTCTCGAGCGGCCCCGGGACGAAAAGGCAGACGCGCCGGCCCCCGCACGGCGCGGACGATCCGCGCCCCTCCGCGCTGTCACTCGGCAGCGCCGCGCACACGGGAACGGACGTGGCCCTCTACGCCTGGGGGGCCGGCGCCGAGCGCGTCCACGGCACCGTCGAGAACACCACGATCTACACCATCCTGCGGGAACACCTGGAGGGGAAGACTCGGGGTCGATAGGTCGCACCCCCCGTCG
>JACOUZ010000141.1 GCA_016177515.1 Acidobacteriota bacterium | reverse complement strand
TGTCGAAGGTGGCGCTGTTGATCTCGATCAGCTCGCAGGCATCCAGGGCCTCGGCGGAGGCGGTGCGGGGCAGTCCTTCCAGGACGGCGATCTCGCCGAAGAAGTCGCCCTTCTCCATGATCGACAGCTCCTGCTTCACGCCGCCCAGGGCGCGGAAGATGCGCACGGCTCCCGACTGCACGACATACATTTCGGTGCCGAGATCCCCCTCGAGGTAGATTATCTCCCCTTTCCTGCGCTTGACTGTGAGCTCTTTGAAGGGATCGCCTGCCATCGGCTGTTTTTCCGGCCGCCACGGGGTGATGGGCCAGGAGGCGGCGATGATAATGGAAGGTAAAAGACTAAGTCAAACATTTGCCGCTACAATGCGTGCCCGATGTGGCCGCGCCTTCTGTCCGCCGACGCCCCGTCCCGGCTCCTGCGCCTCCGTCCGGCCCTCCTCTTCTGGATGGCAGGGTCCGCGGGCGTCCTGTGCCCCGGGCCCGCCCGCGCCGCCCTCCTCTGGCCGCTGGAGGTGCCAGGCGTGCTGCTCTCGAGCTTCGGAGAGTACCGCTACGACCACCTGCACGCCGGCATCGACATTTCGACCTCCGGTGCGACCGGCTACAAGGTCCTCGCATCCGACTCCGGCGTGGTGTTCCGCCTCAAGGTCGAGTGGCGCGGCTACGGCAGGGCCCTCTACCTGCGACACCCGAATGGACGCGTGACGGTGTACGGGCACCTCGAGCGGTACGAAGACGCGATCCTGGGGCTCGAGCGCCGCGTGGCGCGGAGGCAGGCGGAGGCCGGAACCCGCTACCCCGGGGACCTCTATCTCGATCCACCCGTGCGGGTGCGCCGCGGACAGGTCATCGCCTACTCGGGAGAGTCGGGCGTAGGCCTGCCGCATCTCCACTTCGAAGTGCGCGGTGGTGGCGACGCGCCGGTGAACCCCTTCGACGCAGGCCTGCCGCGGCCCGTCGACCGGCACCTGCCCGTCCTGGAAGCGCTCACCATCACAGCCGCGTCTCCGGAGACGCTGATCGACGGTGAGGTGCGCGAGGAGACGTACCCCCTGAGACAGCGCGGCCATGGAGCGCGGTCTCCCGACCGCCCGGTGAGGGTGAGCGGGGCCTTCCTGGCCGCCGCCACGGCACACGACCCGGCCGGCGACGGCGGCCGGGCCGGGGTGCGGGTCATCGAGATGGCCATCGACGGACGGCCACGCTACCGCATTGATTTTCGCTCCTTCCGGTTCGAGCAATATCCGCAATCGGGCCTCATCTACGACCATCGCACGAGCCGCCTGGGGCCGGCCGCCTTCACCTACCGCCTGTTTCGCCTGCCTGGGAGCGAGCTGCCGGCGGCGATCGGCGGGCCGGAGACCCAGGCCGCCGGCGCGTATCCCGGCGCCATCGATCTCGATCCCGGCGCCCATCTCATGGAGGTCACCATCGCGGACAACGCCGGCAACAGGTCCCGGGCCCGCGTCTGCGTACTGGTCGGCCGGCCGCTGGCAGCCGCGGGCCTGGCTTGGGAACAGGAGGCCTCGGGCCGATGGGCCGTGATCTTCCGGTTCCCGGCCGGAGAACCGCCGCCTGCCGCCTCGACGGGGGCGGAGGGCGGAAAACCGGAGTGTGCTGCACCGGCACGGACGGTGGAGGGGGAGATCTGGGACGAGCCGCGGAGCGCCTTCCGGCCGCTGACCTGCAGCGTGGACGAGGGCCGCTGTGTTTCCGCGGACGGCGCGGGGGCGGGGCCGCCGCGCGCCGTGCGCGTCAGGGAGACACGAGACGGTGTGCCCGGCCCCTGGCGGATCCTGACGGGCGCGCGGTCCGGCTCCCCGGACGCCGCCACGCTCGCGCCGCGGGTGGATGCGTGGCCTGCCTTCCTGGATGTCCTGGTGAGGGCGGACATCACGACGGCCCCGTCTCTGCACCTCGCGGCGGGCCCCGGCAGGACCCCGCTCCTGCCGCTGCTTTACCGCGCGGACCGAACGTGGGGGGGCGCCGTCACCTACGCGGGTGCCTCGGGAAGATCTCCCCTGTCGATCGTGAGCGGCGAGCCGCGGCCCTCGATGGCCGGTCTCGTCCTGGATGTCCGCTGGGCCGAGGCGAGTCGTCCGTTCCAGTATCAAGGCCCCGGCTTCGCCCTGACACTCCCTGCCGGGAGCCGTTTTTTCGACGGACCGATCGTCGCGCGGACCGAGCCGATCGCCGGGCCCGGAAGGCTGCCGGCGCTGGCTGAAGCCGTCGATCTCCTCCCGGAGGGGGAGGCCCTCGATGCATGGGCCACGCTCGCGTTCGATCTGGCTCCAGGGGCGGTTCCGCCCGAATCGCTGGGAATCTACCGCTACGATTCCGGCCGGCGGCGCTGGGGATTCGAAGGGGGAGACCTGGAGCCCGGCGGCACCCGGATGTCGCTGCGCTTCCGACGCTACGGGCGGTTCGCCCTGCTGCAGGACGCCTCCCCCCCGGAGATTCTCGAGGTACGGCCGGCCCCGGGGTCGCGCGGCCTGGCGCGCCGAGTGGCGGTGCAGGCCCGCGTGGAGGACGAGGGGAAAGGGCTGGATTTCGACGGTGTGACGTTCGCGATCGACGGCCGACGGCTGGATGCGGAATTCGATCCCGACCGTGGCGTGGCGAAGGGCCTCGATCCCCCGTTGCTCAGACCCGGAAAGCACCACATCCGCGTGGAAGCTGTCGATCGCGCCGGAAACCGGTCGGCGGCGGTGGAGGGAGACTTCGAAGTCCGCTAACGGACGATCTCCTCGTACACGCTTCGGACCGCCGCGGCGTGCCGGTGGAAGGCCTCTTTCAGCGCCAGCGCGCGCCCGGGGCTGCCCGCCTCCGGATCGGTCTCGAAGGCGAGGGCCAGCTCGGAAAGGAGAACCGGGTCGCCGGGCAGGGTCTTGAGCGGTCTCTCGTGGATCAGCCGCATTTCGTGATCGAGCGCCCGGAAGAAGAGGTACGACTCGTACAGGATCTGCAGCTGCCTGTCGCTCAGGTGCCCCAGCCCGTTCAGGTGGGTGAGCAGGCGCAGCGTGTCCTTGTCGGCCGGGCTCTTGACGCCGTGACGGAGCTGCAGGAGCTCGATGATGAAGTGCAGGTCATAGAGCCCCCCTTCACTGTGTTTCACGCTCGGCCGCTCCCCGCGTCCCTCCAGGGAGGCCAGCCGCCGCCGCATGGCCAGGACGTCCGCCGTCAGCGTGTCCGGGCCGCGCGCGCGGCCCGATTCCAGGATAGCCTTCTCCACGGCTTCGCTGGCCCGCGCGCCCAGTGCAGGGTCGCCTGCCACCGGCCGGGCCTTCAGGAAGGACTGGATCTCCCAGACTTCGGCGGCCCCGCGCAGGTAATCGAGCAGGCCCTGGAGGGAGGTGACCAGCTCCCCTTCGCCGCCCGACGGCCGGAGCCTCAGGTCCACGCTGTAGAGGTGGCCGTCGCGGCTCAGCGTGGAGAGGATGCGGACCACACGCTCGCACCACACCCGGGCTGTCCTGTGGAGGTCCGCACGGCCGGCCGGCGCCTCGTAGATGAAGACGAGATCCAGGTCCGAGCCGTAGTCCATTTCGCGGTACCCGAGGCGTCCCAGGCCGAGAGCGGCGAGGCGCAATCCGCGGGGGGAGGGGTGCCCCGAGCCAGCGAGGTCCTGCCGGGCCAGGTGGACCGTCATCTCCAGGACCGCCTCGGCCAGGTCGGACAGACTCTTCAACACCTCGCGCAACGTCGCCTGCCGGTTGATGTCACGGATGGCGATGGTCGCCAGAGCTTCCTGGTGGCGGCGGCGCAGCTCGGCGGCGCGCGCGCGCACGTCGCCCGGCCGTCGCAGCACCCGCGAGAGCGTCTTCCGATAGTCCCCTTTCCCGGCCGTGCGGACGATCCGGCTGCGGTCCTCCAGGGCGTCCAGGATGCCGGGCTGCCGGATCAGGATGCCGGCGAGCAGGTCGCTGCGGCCCAGAAGGCGGACGGTCGGCCCGAGAAGCTCGGGCCGTGACAGGAAACGCAGCAGCCCGCCGTCCTCCGCCGCAAGGGAGGAGAAGAGGCGCTCCAGGTTCTCGAGGGCGCGACGCGGATTCACCGAGTGGCCGACCGACGCCAGGAGCCGGGGCCCGCTCCTGCGCAGGGCCCGGCGGACCTCGATGGCGGCCGCGGCCGCCTGCAGCTGCTTGCGGATCAGCCGCACCGGCCGAAGCGCGGCCACCGGGTCGCCGATCCCCGAGCGCCCGAGGCGGTCCTTGAGAGACTCGTC
>JACOUZ010000136.1 GCA_016177515.1 Acidobacteriota bacterium | reverse complement strand
GGTGTATCCCGGCACACCGTTCCAGCGGCGCGTGTGGGAGCAGCTTCGCGCCATCCCGTACGGAGAGACCCGATCCTACGAGCAGCTGGCCGCCGCCGTCGGGTCGCCGAGGGCGGTGCGGGCGGTTGGCCGGACGAACGGGCTCAACCGCATCTCGATCGTGATCCCCTGCCACCGCGTGATCAACAAGAACGGCGGGCTCTGCGGCTACGGCGGCGGATTGCCGCGGAAGCGGTACCTGCTCGAGCTGGAGCGATCGGGTGGCGGGGAACGGACCTGAGCGGGTGCTGCATGCGGCTTCTCATTGTCGGCGCCACCGGCGGCACGGGCCGCCGGCTTGTGACCCAGGCCCTCGAACGCGGCCACCGGGTGACCGCCCTCGCCCGGAAGCCGGCCAGGGTAAGGCTCCAGCACGAGCGCCTCCGGGTGGTGCGCGGCGACGTCCTCGATTACGCCTCGGTCGAGGGGGCGGTCCGCGGACAGGACGCCGTGCTGTCGGCGCTCGGGCACAAGCGGTGGATCTACCCCAACCGCATCCTCTCCGACGGGACCCGCAACCTGCTCCGCGCCATGGAAGCGCTCGGCGTCCGCCGTTTCGTCTGCGAATCCTCCCTGGGCGTCGGCGACAGCCGGGGCCGGCTCGGCCTGTATTTCACGCTCTTCGTCATTCCGTTCATTCTCCCGTTCTATTACTGGGACAAGAGCCGGCAGGAGAGCGTGATCCGGGCGAGCCCGCTCGACTGGACCATCGTGCGGCCCGGGGTTCTGACCAACGGCCCCAGGCGCGGCGCGTACCGCCACGGTCCCCGGGTCGGGAACTGGGTCTGGACCGTCCGCATCTCGCGGGCCGACGTGGCGGACTTCATGCTGAATCAGCTGACCGACGATACCTATCTCCGGTCGGCGCCCGGGGTATCGCGGTGAACACGCGGTGATGTGATTCCGACCCATGTGGCTTTTCGTCAAGAATCTCCTCTTCACGGTGATCGTCCCGGGAACTGTCGCGGTCTACGTTCCGATCCGCATGGCAGGCGGCCGCCCGGCCCTTCTGGCCGCCGCGTGGGGCTGGAGCCAGGCGCTTGCGCTCCTGCCGCTGCTTTTCGGAGCCGCCGTGTACCTTCGCTGCGTGTGGGACTTCGGCACGACCGGGGGCGGAACGCCGGCGCCCATAGATGCGCCCAGGCGGCTCGTTGCCGTCGGCCTCTTCCGCTACGTCCGGAACCCGATGTACTGCGGGGTCGTGTTCCTGGTGACAGGCTGGGCGTGGTTCTTCGGCTCGTGGCGAATCCTCCTCTACGCCTGTGTCCTGGCGACGGCCTTCCACCTGTTCGTCGTGTTCTACGAGGAGCCTCATCTTCGCCGCCGGTTCGGCGAATCCTACGAGCGGTATTGCCGGGCGGTCCGCAGATGGATTCCCGGCCGCGCTTTCGAAGACGCCGCCCCATGATCCCGCGACGCCGTCATTTGCCCGGACCCGCAACCTGCGCCAAGGTGAAATGTCCGTTCGATCCATGGTCGTATTGGGATTCCGACCAGGTCTAGACCAAGACGCTGGACGGCGGTCTCCGCCATCTACGGCCAGGCGGGCCTGGAGTTCGGCGGAGACAATGCGGGATTCGCGTGGAGGAGGGGCAAATAGCCTCCAGGCGCGGAAGTCTCCCCTGGCCGGCGCGGCGGCGGGCCCCCCGACTCACCCTCGTGAGATAATGCCTGCCCGTTTCCGGACCACCGCAAGACGCAGGCAGGGCTGACACGTGGACGTCCGCTGGTACGAGACCTTCTTCCAGGGCATCGTGCTCGACATGTGGCGCAAGTCGAGGCCGCCGGAGCAGACGCGCCTCGAGGCCGAATTTCTGGCGCGCACCTTGAGGCTGCCGCCCGGGGGCCGGGTGCTCGACGTCCCGTGCGGAGACGGGCGGCATGCCCTCGAGCTGGCCTCCCGGGGCTTCGGAGTGACCGGCGTGGACCTCTCGAAGGAGCAGATCGAAGCGGCCCGGAAGAACGCCGCTGCCGCGCGCCTGGACGTCGAGTGGCGGCAGGCGGACATGCGGGACCTCCCCTGGCAATCGAGGTTCGACGGCGCCTACTGCTTCGGCAACAGTTTCGGGTACATCGAGCCCGCGGGGCTCGACGAGTTCGTCCAGGCGATCTCCCGGGCGCTCAAGCCCGGCGCCCGGTTCGTGCTGGACAGCGGCATGACCGCGGAATCGATCCTGCCCAACCTGCGGGAGCGGGAGTGGATGCAGGTCGAGGACATCCTGTTTCTCGAGGAGAACCGCTACCACGCCGCGGAGGGCTGTCTCGAGACGACCTACACGTGCGTGCGCGGCGGCGAGACCCAGACACGCACGGGCCTGCACTGGGTCTACACCCTCAGGGAGATTCGCGCCCTTCTCGCGAAGGCGGGCCTGATCCCCGGGGACCAGTACGGCTCCCTGGACGGCGCCCCCTTCCGGACCGGCTCCTCCTACCTCATCCTGGTGTCAGCCAAGCAGTGAAGCGGCGGCAGATGAGAGACGCGGCGGGCGGCGCGGGACTCGTCAGCGTGCCGGCTCGATCTCGAACGCGACCCGCCGGTGCGCCTCCCGCAGCGCCGACTCGACCCGCGCGGGAGTGGCCGCGCGCGCGAAGATGAACCCGAGATACGACGACCCCTCCGGCAGCGGCACGAGCGGCCTTCCGATGGTGGCGCTGATGCTGATGTCTTCGATGCCCGGGACGCGGCGGGCCGCGTCCAGTCCTGAGACCCCGCGCAGCGTCCCGGCGCGCGGGATCGGGATCATCATGACCCCGGCAGGGCGGGACTCGCGCCGCAGCCGGGTGACGTCGCGGCCGAGGGCGGAAAGCAGGATGACCTCCTCCAGCGACCGGCCGGTGCCGAAGCGGAGCGCGCGGGAGCACAGGCCGCCGATCGACCGCGCGGCCAGCTCGATGAGCCAGGGGCCGCGGTCGTTGAGGCGCAGCTCGGCGTGCACCGGCCCTTCGCGCAGGCCCAGGGCGCGGGCCGCCCGGGCGGCGGTGGCGGCGATCGCCTCCCGGGCGCTCCCGGGCAGGCGGGACGGGGTCACGTAAAGGGTCTCCTCGAAGAACGGGCCGTCCAGAGGGTCCGGCTTGTCGAACAGGGCCAGGACCTTGAGGCGCCCGCCGATCAATAGCCCCTCCACGGCAACCTCGAAGCCGGGAACGAACTCCTCGACGAGGATCAGGCGGGCGGCGTCTTTCCCTTTTTCCCGCACCTCGGGCTCACAGAGCAGCGCCTCGATGCGCCTGAAGGCGGCGACGAACTGCCCGGGATCGTCGGCGCGGATGACGCCGCGGCTGGCGGCCAGGAAGGTCGGCTTCAGGACGCAGGGGAAGGTCTGCCTGAGGGCGGCCGCGCCTGGGTCATCGTCCAGGGTGAGCAGGTCGTACCGCGGTGTCGGGACGCCGGCGGCGCGCAGGATGCGGCGCAGGCTGTCCTTGCGCCGGGCGGCGCGCGCGGCCTCCGGCGGGTTGTGGGGTCGCCCGAGGCGCTCGGAGGCGGCCGCCGCCTCGACCGCGGTGTCGTCGTCGGTCTGGATGACGGCGTTCAGGGGGTTCGTCGCGGCGAAGGCGGCTATCTGTCCGGCGGCGGTCCCGGGATCGCGCAGGTCGAGCGTCAGCCCGCGGGTCGGCTGGAGCTCCTGCAGCGCCTGCTTCCGGTCGGAGCCGACGACAGTCTCGACGCCGAGGCGCGCCGCGGCCTCGATGAAGTCGTGCGCGCGGTAGGTGGTCGTGGGCAGAAGCAGAAGGACGCGCGCGGCCGGGCCATCCGCGGAGAGCGCCCGCCGCGCCGCGCCCGCCGATCGCCGCCGCACCCCCCCTCCCGTCAGGCCCTCTCGTCCATCTGGATGTAGTCGCGGCGGGGGACGCCGGCGTACACCTGCCGGGGGCGGGAAATCTTCTGCTCGGGATCGAGGAGCATCTCCTCCCACTGGGCCAGCCAGCCCGAGGTGCGCGGGATGGCGAACAGGACCGGGAAGGTCTCCACGGGGAAGCCCATGCTCTGGTAGATCAGCCCGGAGTAGAAATCGACGTTGGGGTACAGCTTGCGGCTGACGAAATAGTCGTCCTGCAGGGCGATGCGCTCGAGCTCCAGGGCGATGTCGAGCAGGGGGTTGCGCCCGGTGACTTCGAACACCTGGTCGGCGATCTGCTTGATGATGCGGGCGCGCGGATCGTAATTCTTGTAGACGCGGTGGCCGAAGCCCATCAGGCGCGTCTGCCCCTGCTTGACGCGCTGGATGTACTCGGGCACGCGGTCCCTCGATCCGATCTCCTTCAGCATGCGCAGGACCATCTCGTTGGCGCCGCCGTGCAGCGGGCCGTACAGAGCGGCCACGCCCGCCGCGACCGCCGAGTAGGGATCGGGGTGCGACGACCCGACGGCGCGCATGGCCAGGGTCGAGCAGTTCTGCTCGTGGTCGGCGTGCAGGATGAACAGGACGTCGAGGGCCCGCTCCAGGACCGGGTTCGGGCGGTACTTGGACTCGGCCATCCGGAACAGCATGTTCAGGAAATTGCCGGTGTACGACAGGTCGTTGTCCGGGTAGACGAACGGCAGCCCGACGCTGGCGCGGTAAGCGAACGCGGCCAGGGTCGGCATCTTGGCGATGAGCCGCACCATCTGGCTGCGCCGGCCCACCGGGTCGAAGATGTTGCTGGCCTCCTTGTAGAAGGTCGACAGCGCCGCGACCGCGCTCACCATGATCCCCATCGGGTGGGCGTCGTAGCGGAACGCCTCGATGAAGCGCTTCATGGTCTCGTGCAGGAAGGTGTGGTGGGTGATGGAGTGCACCCACTCCTCCTGCTGCCGGCGGTCCGGCAGCTCGCCGTTCAGGATGAGGTTGGCGACCTCG
>JACOUZ010000135.1 GCA_016177515.1 Acidobacteriota bacterium | reverse complement strand
GCAAGGCGCACGATCTCAAGGGACAGGCCCTGGCGGCGTTCGTCACGCTCAAGGAAGGGATCCAGAGCGACGGCGATCTCGTGAGCCAGCTGAAGGGGCACGTGGTGCGCAAGATCGGGGCCCTGGCGCGTCCGGACGACATCGTCTTCACCGCCGAGCTCCCGAAGACCCGCTCGGGGAAGATCATGCGCCGGCTCCTGAAGGACATCGCGGAGGGCAGGGCCCTGGGCGACACCACGACGCTTGCGGATCCCGCCGTGCTCCAGGTCCTCAAGCAGAAATACGAGGAAGACTGATCAGCCGGCGATCTTCGCCGCCTTGTCCAGGTCGCTGACGACCATCACCACGACCGCCTTCCCCGCCGCCTGGGTGATCCCCGTGTAGGCGTAGTCGATGTTGATGCCGGCTCCCGCGAGCCGGGCGCATATGTCCCCGAGCGTTCCCGGCTGGTCGGCCATGTCCACGGCGAGGCAATCCTCGATCGACGCGTACAGGCCTTCCTTCTGGAGCGCGTCCCTCCCCTTGGCCGGATCGTCGGCGATGATCTTGGCCCGGCCCTCGAACACGGCCAGCGCCCGCATGTTCACCCTGGCCTTGCCGAGCGCCTGGGCGACCTGGGCCAGTGTCCCGGGCTTGTTGGCCAGTTGGACGGTCAGCTGCTTGGCTCGCGGCATGGCGTTACCTCCCGAATATCTTCCGGCCCAGCCACAGGAGCGGATCATAGAAGCGATCCACCACCCGCTCCTTCAGAGGGATGATCCCGTTGTCGGTGATCTCGATGTGCTCGGGGCAGACCTCGGTGCAGCAGCGCGTGATGTTGCAGAAGCCGGACCCGAATTCCTTCCTCACGGCCGGGATGCGGTCGGCCGTGTCGAGCGGGTGCATCTCGAGCGACGCCAGCCGGATCATGAACCGCGGCCCGACGAAGGCGTCCTTGCGCGACTGGTCGCGCAGGACGTGGCAGACGTCCTGGCACAGGTAGCACTCGATGCACTTGCGGAACTCCTGCACCCGGTCCACGTCCTTCTGGTGCATGCGGTACTGACCGTCCGACCCCTTCGGCCCCGGCCGGAACGGCGGGATTCGCTTGTTCTGTTCGAAGTTCCAGGAGACGTCCGTCACCAGGTCCCTGATGACCGGGAAGGCCTTGAGCGGCTGGACCGTGATCGTCTCCCTGTCCGCGAACAGGTTCATCCGTGTCATGCAGGCCAGCCGCGGCCGGCCGTTGATTTCCATGCTGCAGGATCCGCACTTCCCCGCCTTGCAGTTCCAGCGGATCGCCAGGTCGTTGGCCTGCTTTGCCTGGATGCGGTGCAGGACGTCGAGCACGACCATGCCCTCATCGACGTCGATGCGGTGCTCGCCGAACTCCCCTCCCGCGGCCGTGCCCCTCCAGATCCGAAACGCGCGCTCAGACACGGCCGGCCTCCAGGTCCTCGATCGAGGCGTGGGCGATCGCCGCCAGATCCCGGGGCGGGCCGGGCCGGGTTTCGGCCCTGGTCTCCATCTGTCCGTCCTGTGCCTTGCGCACGATGACGTTGACTTTCTGCCACTCTTCGCGTTCGCCGAAAAAATCGAGGCGCGTATGCGCCCCCCGGCTCTCCTGCCGCATGAGGGCGGCGCGCGTCACCGCCTCGGCGGTGATCAGCAGCGAACGGAGATCGAGCGCCTCGTGCCAGGCGGCGTTGTACTGCGACACGCCGGGGGCCTTCACCCCAAGGGCGTCCCGCTTCAGCCTGTCGAGCTCCTTGAGGGCCGACAGCAACTCGGCCTCGGTGCGCACGATGCCGACGTGGCGGCCCATCACGCCCTGCAGGTCGTCATGGACGACGTACGGATTGGCGCCGGCATCACGGTTGAGGGGGGCGGTGGCGCGGCGGACGGCGGATCGGACCTGCTCTTCATCGATGCGCGGGGCCGCCCCGAGCCCCTTGACGTACTGCTCGGCCCCTATTCCGGCCAGGCGCCCGAACACCAGGAGGTCGGAGAGCGAGTTGCCTCCCAGCCGGTTGGCCCCGTGCATCCCGGTGGCGCACTCGCCCGCCGCGAACAGCCCGGGGACCGTCGACATCTGCGTGTCGGAATCGACGCGCACGCCGCCCATGAAATAGTGCAGCGTCGGCCCGACCTCCATCGGCTGCCGGGTGATGTCCACCTCCGCCAGCTCCTTGAACTGATGGTACATGGAGGGCAGCTTCTTCCTGATCGTCTCGGCCGGCAGGCGCGAAGCGATGTCGAGATACACGCCGCCGTGGGGCGAGCCCCTCCCCTCGCTGACCTCCTGGGTGATGGCGCGGGCCACGACGTCGCGGGTCAGAAGCTCAGGCGGCCGCCGGGCGGTCTTGTCGCCGGCAAGCCAGCGGTTGGCCTCCTCCTCGGTGGCGGCCGTCTCGTCGGCGAACTTCTCCGGGATGTAGCGGAACATGAAGCGCTCCTTCCTGCTGTCCAGAAGGACGCCTCCGTCGCCGCGCACTCCCTCGGTCACCAGGATGCCGCGCACCGAGGGAGGCCACACCATGCCCGTGGGGTGAAACTGGGTGAACTCCATGTCCATCAGATCCGCCCCCGCCTCGTAGGCCATGGCCGTGCCGTCGCCCGTGTACTCCCAGGAGTTCGAAGTGATCCGCCAGGCCCGTCCGCCTCCGCCGGTCGCCAGGATGACGGCTCGCGTCCTGAACAGCACGAAGCGCCCCGATTCGCGCCAGTAGCCCAAAACACCCGCGATCCGCCCCGCGTCGAGATGGAGGTCCAGGGCGGTGCACTCCATGTAGATCCCAAAACCCTTGTGCACCGCATGGTCCTGCAGGGTGCGGATGATCTCCAATCCCGTCCGGTCGCCGACATGCGCCAGACGCGGGTAACGATGACCGCCGAAGTTGCGCTGGCTTATGAGGCCGTCCTTGGTCCGATCGAACACCGCTCCCCATTCCTCCAGCTCGCGCACGCGGTCCGGCGACTCCCTCGCGTGCAGCTCCGCCATGCGCCATTGATTGAGGAATTTTCCGCCGCGCATGGTGTCGCGGAAGTGGACCTTCCAGTTGTCCCGGCGGTCCAGGTTTCCCAGCGCCGCCGCCACGCCCCCCTCGGCCATGACGGTGTGGGCCTTGCCCAGGAGCGATTTGCACACGAGGCCGGTGCTCAGGCCACGCGCCGAGCATTCGATGGCGGCGCGCAGGCCGGCACCGCCGGCGCCGATCACCAGGACGTCGTGCTCGAAAGTCTGGATCTCAGAGACGTTGAGCATGACCTATCCCCAGGTGCTCAGGTCGCGGATCAGACCCATCGAGACCAGGCGCACGTACAGGTCGGAAAAGGCCACCCAGAAGAGGCTCACCCACGCCCATTGCATGTGGTGGGCGTTCAGGGCCGTCACCCCCCTCCAGAGGCCGTGGCGCATGGCGCTCTGCCGGTCGCAGGAGAAGCAGTCCAGTCTCCCGCCGACGAGGTGGCGCCAGGAATGGCAGCCGAAGGTGTACGCAGCCAGAAGCATCGGGTTGAGCAGGAGGACCATGCTGCCGACTCCCACCCCGGGCCGTCCGTCCCGGAAAAAGGCCCGCACGGCGTCGTAGGAGAGAATGCCGATGAACACGATGGCGGCGTAGAGCGCGTAACGGTGCAGGTTCTGGACGATCAGGAGGCCGGTCTCGCCCCGATACCTGCCCCCCGGAACCGGACCGACGGCGCACCCCGGAGGCGTGCCGAAGAAGGAGCGGTAGTAGGCCTTGCGGTAGTAATAGCAGGTCGCCCGGAACACGAGGGGGAAAGCCATGATGAAAAAGGCGGGCGACGCGGGGAGGATCGAAGGCCACCAGCTCGGCCAGCGGCCCAACCAGGCATGCTCCAGGGGGGCCGATCCCGGCGCCGCCGGATTGACGAACAGCAGGGGCGAGTAGAACGGTGAGAGGTACGCGCCGTGGAAGTAGTAAGACCCCTGGAACGCCGCCCAGGTGGCATAGACGGCGAAGCCCCCCAGTCCCAGGACGGTGAGGAGCGGCCCGATCCACCAGCGGTCCCTTCGAGCCGTGGCCGCGAAGCCGATGACATGGCCGCCGGCGCGCGCGAGATCACTCATCGATACCTCCATCCCTCTTCGGCGGCTGCGAATTCTAGCAGAAAGGTGCAGGAGCCTGTCCGGATTTTCGGACGGACTTCCGGACTCGAGGGCCCGGGGCCGGAGGGGTCCCCGGCGGCTTGCGCGCCGTCGATCGGGACGCCATCTTCCTGAGCGCGGGCCGGGATGTTATACTGGCCCTCTTGCGACGGTGCTCCCGGGCCGACGTCCCGTCGGCCCGGTCGAGCCGGTCGCAGGGCGCTCTTCGAGGGAACTTGCCGGCCAAGGGGGCTGGCCCCGCGGGAGAGAGCGCGAGGAGATTTCATGCCCAAATCGATGTTCGTGAACGTGACCGCGGAGGAGGAGAACCGCGTCGCGATCGTCGACAACGCCATTCTCGACGTCTTCGAGATCGAAACCCTCAGCAAGGAACACCTCAAGGGCAACATCTTCAAGGTGATGGTCGAGGGGATCAACCCCGCCCTCGAGGCCGCCTTCGTGAACTACGGAGGGGAGCGGGCCGGGTTCCTCCCCCTGGACGAGATCAACTTCAAGCTCTATCCCAGCCGCGACGGCGGAACGGGAGGCAAGGGGCGGGGAGCGCGGATCACCCGCCACCTGGAGAAGGGCCAGGAGGTCCTGGTGCAGGTGATCCGGGACTCCTTCGGCAACAAGCCCCCCACGATGAGCACGTACTATTCCCTGCCCGGACGGTATCTCGTCCTGATGCCCGGCGCCGACGCCGCCGGCATCTCCCGCAAGATCGAGAGCGCCGAGCACCGCGAGCGGCTGCGCAAGATTCTCGACGAGCTGACGGTTCCAGCGGGCTACGGCGTCATCGTGCGCACCGCCGGGATGGAGACCAGCACCAAGGAGCTGCAGGCCGACCTCGAGTCCCTGCTCGAGCTGTGGCGGACGATCGAGACCGCTGCCCAGCAGGTGAAGGCTCCGGCGCTGGTGTTCCAGGAACGCGACCTGGTGATCCGGACCATCCGGGACTACTTCACCTCCGACATCGAGGAGGTGCTGATCGACGACGAGGCCGCCCACCACCGCGCCAGGAAGTTCTTCGAGGCGCACATGCCGGACAAGGCGCACCTCGTCAGGCTGTACACGGGCGACAAGCCCATCTTTTCCAAGTACAACCTCGAGGACCAGATCGAACGCATTTACAAGCGCACGGTCCAGCTCAAGTCGGGCGGATCCATATCGATCGACCAGACCGAGGCGTTGACGGCGATCGACGTCAACTCGGCGCGCTCGACGCGTTCCGCCAGCAGCGAGGACACGGCGACACGCACCAACCTGGAGGCGGCGGAGGAGATCGCCCGGCAGCTGCGGCTGCGGGACATCGGCGGCCTGATCGTCATCGATTTCATCGACATGGAATCGAGCAAGCACATCCGCCAGGTGGAGCGCGCCTTCGCCGAGGCCATGTCCCGTGACAAGGCGCGGTATGACGTCACACGCATCAGCAAACTGGGACTGATGGAGGTGTCGCGCCAGAGGCTCAAGTCCACCAAGGCCTCTTCCTCCTTCATGGAGTGCCCGACCTGCCAGGGCGATGGGACGGTCCGGACGCCCGAGGCCGCGGCGCGCTCGGCCTTCCGCAAGATTCAGGCGCGGGTCGTGAAGGGCGACATCTCGGGCGTCAAGGTGTTCCTGCCTCCCGAGGTGGCGCTGTACCTCCTGAACCAGAAGCGGGACGACCTGGCCCGCCTGGAGGTGCGCTACAAGGTCCTGATCGAGGTGGTCCCGGAAGCGAGGATGAAGACGAGCCAGTTCGAAATCGAAGAATTCCGCCGCGAGGAGACGGAGGTTGTGCCCATTGTCACCGCCGATACGGTCGACGAAGCCCTGGCTGCAGGCACCCTCACTCCAGCGCCCCCCCGCCCCGCCGAGCCCCAGGAAGCGCCCCCGGTGAGGGCGGCGTTGCCCGAGCCTGCCGAGGCATCCCCCAGGGGCCACAGGCGGCGCCGTCGGCGCCGCGGCGGCAAGGGTGTCGCGCCAGGGGCACCCCGCGATGCCGGCACGTCCGTGGAAGAACCCCTGGCAGTCTCCGCCGCCCGATCGCGCGGCGGCGCCGGGAGGAGGGAGCGGCAGCCGGAAGGGGCCCCGGAGGGACAGGACGAGCCACCGGTTTTCTCGCAAGGGCCGGACGGCGATGACGCACCGGCCTTCCGGGCACCGGTCGCCCCCCTCGATCCCGGTCCGGCCCTGCCTTTCCCGGCGCAGGTCCCATCACCCGACGGCGGCCTGCAGTCGCCGCATCGCAGGCGCCGCAGGCGCCGGCGCCGTCGGGGGCGTGGAGCCGGTCCGGGCGGCTCGCCCCGGCCCTCAGACACGGCGTCCGGGGGCCGGTGGGCGGACCCCGACACCCCGGATGAGGCCCTTCCTGCAACACTCCGGGAAGCGACTCCTGCGAAGCTGCCGCCTCTTGCTCCGCCGACGATGTACTCCGCTCCACCGCCGGCACCCGACGGGCCGTCGCCGGTCGCGCACCAGGCGGATGCCGGCGCGAAGACGCAGGAAGAACCGAAACCGAAGCGGCACTGGTGGCGCCGCACGTTCGGCGGGTGATCCCGCGAGGGCCCCATGGCGCTCCGCCTGTACCATTTCGCAGCGTGCCCCTTCTGCGAAAAGGTCCGCCTGTCACTCAAGCACATGGGGCTGACCTGCGAGAGCGTGGCCATCGATCCTGACGATCGCGGGAGGGTCGAGGCGGTCTCCGGTCAACGGCTCGTTCCCGTGCTGTGCGACGACGACCGGGTCATTCCCGATTCGACCCGGATCCTGAGATATCTGATCGCCCGCTACGGCGAGTCCAACATGCTGCCGCAGTCGCCCGCCGACCAGGCACTGGCGTGGATCGTCGAGGACTATGCGGACGAAGTCCTCGGTCCGCTCCTCAGATCGATCCTGGAGGACAAGAATGCGGCGGGAGGACCGCTGCAGACCCACGAACGGCGGGAGCTCGAGCGGCATCTCGAGACGCAGTTCCGCAACCTCGAGCAGCTCTTCTCGCAGCGCCGCTTCGCCTTCGGAGACGCGCCCGGACTGGCCGACATTTCCCTGTACGCGTTCCTGGGCTGCCTGGTTCGCCTGGGGAAGCGCGAGATCTCCGCCGGGTTCCCCCACCTGAAGGCCTGGTACGGCCGGATGGAAGCGCCCTGAGATCGCCTCACCGACACGCGGTTCTCAGGCCGCCAGCAGGATCTGGAAGAACCCCTCGATCTCGTCGATGAACTGCGCCACGGAGGTCAGGCTGTTGATCTTCTGGCGCAGGACCCGGCCGTTGGGCAGACCGTGGGTGTACCAGCCGGTGAAGGTGCGGATCTTGTGCAGGGCGACACGCTCCTCCTCCCGCTCGCGCAGCAGGGAGAAGTGGTACAGGATGAGGTCACGGCGTTCCTCGGTCGCCGGCTCGCGCGGTGCGGCGCCGGCCCGGACCGCGGCGATTTGCCGGAAGATCCAGGGGTTCTTCACGGCCGCCCGGCCGATCATGACCCCGTCGCAGCCGGTCGCCCGCCACAGCGCCAGGGCGTCCTCCGGCGTCTGCACGTCGCCATTCCCGCTCACCGGGATCGAGAGGATCTCTTTCAGCCGGCAGATGTGCCTCCAGTCCGCGGCCCCCATGAACATCTGCCGGGCCGTGCGCGCGTGCAGGGCGACTGCGTCCGCTCCCTCCCCCTCGCAAATCCTCCCCAGCTCGAGGTAGTTGGCGCGCCTCTCGTCCAGCCCGACCCGGAACTTGACTGTGAGAGGCAGGGGAACCCTTCGGCGCACGGCGCGCACGATGTCGCGCGCCAGGTCAAGGTCGCCCATCAGTGCGGCGCCGGCGCACCCCTTCAAGACCTTGTTCGCGGGGCATCCCATGTTGATGTCCACGACGTCCGCCCCGAGGGCCTGCACGAACTCGGCGGCCTCCGCCATGCGCTCGGGGTGGCTGCCGTAAATCTGAATCGCGAGCGGTCTCTCCTCCTCCGAGAACTGCATCATGTGGCGTGTTTTCTCGTTTCCCCTGGTCAGCGCTTCGGAGGAAATGAACTCCATCGTGACCAGTCCCACGCCGCCGATCCGTTTGAGGAGGAGGCGGAAATACTGGTCGGTGATCCCGGCCATGGGGGCCAGGATGAGGGGTGGCTCGAGCCTGACGTGACCCATCTTCATCATGCGTCGATATTCTCGCACGGACAGAGGCCGGACCGCAGGCCGCGCAAAAAAAACGAGCGCCCCGGCCCGTTTACGGGGGGGGCGCTCTTCGCTGGGATGCTGATGACCTGCCGGCCAGTGACTAGGGAGTCGGATCCGACGGGCTCTCCTGCCCCGGAGGGAGAACCTGCTTGCAGAACTTGGCGCAGGCCGAGGCAAAATCGCATGGAGCGCTCTGGTCGACACACCCGAGGGCCGCCTTGCAGCACTCGACGCAAATGCCGCGGTTCCTGTTGTCCAGGCACGCTACGGGGAGGTCCGTCGCCGCCAGACCGCTCGAGGTGCTCCCGGCCAGACCCACCACGGCGACGAGCTGATCGGCCTTCCCCTTCGTCACCCTGTTATCGGGGCTGGTGGTGGAAACGCGCACTCCCAGGTCGGCGAGGATCCTGGCCGCCATGCCCTCGGTCAGGCTGGCGTTCACATCGTCTACTTTGACTCCCAGGGACTTGAGCGACTCGACGGCGGCGCGCTGGTCGGCCACGGGGTTGCCGAGCGCCTTGGTCACCCGGACGGCGAAATCACCTACTGTGACCTTGGATTTCTGGACGTTGCTGGACGCCGCAAATACGGACACGGTCAAAGCGGCGCATGCCGCGAGGACCAGATGTGACTTCCTCATCATTGGGCTCTCCTCCCCCTCCGGTGGCTACCGAGTCGGAAATCGCCTTGAATCAATCCTGTGACGCCTGTGTCGGCCGGTGCAGATTTGAAAAAGCGTGCGAAATCTACGGCTAAAGAACTGTGGCGTCAAGCAGGTTTTTAGCGTTCCAGCCCGACACGATAAATCGGACCGCAGACCGGAAGCCCGCGTCGATACGCTGCCTGATATTATTTGGCTTCCGAATCAGATAGACCGGATGCAGAAGCTGTTCTGACGGCCCTACGGGAGAGGCTCGGACGCGCTCGGCTTGTTGATCACGTGGCACGCCTTGGCGCAGGTGCTGCCTCCTCCTCCCAGCGCCTTGCAGCACTCCACACAGAGACCGTGGTTCTTTTCCACGAGACAGTCGTCCATGGATGCCGGTACCGGCAGGTGTCCGGGAGCAACCTCCCGCATGGCCGACGCGGCCGCCAGGGAGTACTTGAACTTCACGACCAGGGCGTCCGCCTGCTGTCGCGAAAGGGTACGTCCCGGGGTCGAGGTCGTCACCTCGACTCCCAGGCTCCTGAGAAGCACCACGGCCCCTGCTTCCGTGATCGGAACAACGGCCGCCCTGCGGAGGTCCACTCTCTGAAGAATCGCCGAGGCCTGGACAGCGCCGGCGGCGCGGGCGGCGCCGGCGAGATCCTGGACCAGCCGGGCTTGTGTGACCTTCGAGGCGGGGTCGCGCGGCGCCGCGGCAGCCATCGCCCATGTCATGACAGCAGCGAGGACAACAGAAATCGAAGACCGGCCTGTCCTTGAAACCATGATCGTCTGCCTCCGTGTCCGCTCCAGGAAGGGGCCCTGGGTGTCGATCCTGCGGACCTTTATTCATGTACGGCCATCCTGTCGCGTTGTCAACGCATATTGCGGTCCCGCCGTCATGACGCGGTGTCCATTCCGCGGGCGGCCCCGGCGGGCACGTCGTTCCGGCTGGGGCAGCGAAGGACGCACAGGTCACGAGGCTGTCCGATTGTGAGGAATCGCAGGGGGCGAGGCGTGGCGCATGCCCCGGATCTCGTCGGCCGGCCACCGCAAGAAAAAGGGCGGGGCACCACGCCCCGCCCGGATCGTGTCCTGGCGATGACAGTTCGGGAGTCCCCTTCAGGGAAGCGGTTCGCCGACGCTGCCCTTCATGATCTGCTGGCAGAACTTGGCGCACGTGTTCGCTGCAACCCCCAGGGACTTGCAGCAATTGGTGCACTCACCATGGTTCGCGTTCACCAGGCAATCTTCCATGGTTGATGGCGTCGGCCCGACGCTGCTCGCGGCAGAGGTCAAAGACCCGCCCACGAGCAGGAGAGCGCTGACGGCCTTGTCGCGGCTGACCGATTGCCCGGGCGAGGAGGTCGTGGCCCTCACGCCATAGAAGCCGAGGATCTCCGTCAGCTTCTCTTCGCTCAATAATGCCTTGGGGTTGCCCAGCGGCACGCCGGCCTTGACCAGGGCATCGGTGGCACCCTTCGCCTCGAGAGCCCGCCCGTTTCCCGTGGTCCTGGCCAGCATGACCGCGAAGTCCCCCACGGTAAGAGGAGCCGTGCTCTTCTTGTCCTGGGCCTGCCCGGCTGCCAGGGCAGCCATGGGCACGGCGGCCGTCAGTACCAGGGCGAGCAACGGTCTGGTAATCTTCATGAGAGCCCTCCAAGTGGTCGGGAATGGAGACACACCGATGTCCGTCCTGTCTTTTACCGTCAAGAGGGCACCCAGTCAACAGATTTGTTACCGAACTCGCACAATTTCCGGCCCCTCCTTCCCCGCCGGGGCCCCGGGCCGGCCCCCGGGATCGTTGGGCCGTCGTTAACCTCTTGACAATCGACCGACTTCGGCGGATACAGGATGCCCGGCCAGGGAAACGGCCCCTATGAATGGCCCGATCCCGGAGGGACCTTGGGCCTGCCTTCAAGCGGGCGCAGCGCCAGACGACGACTTCTACCCGCCTTGTCGCAAGACGGGGTAGGGTGGATCCACGCCCTCAGGATGCTGTCCAGGTTGTCCGTGCTCATTCTGCTCGCCGCGGTGCCCGAAACCACCCCCACCGCGGCCGAGGTCGTCCTCTACGTGGACGCCACCAGCGGCTGCACCAGCGGGTGTGGGTCTCAATCGGCCCCCTTCCGCACCATCCAGGCAGCCATCAACGAGGCGAACACACTGATCGGAGGCGGGATGGCCACGTCGGGGGTCATCCAGGTAGCCGCCGGCACTTACAGGGAACGGATCTTCATTTTCCCGGACATCCACGTGCAGGGGGCCGGTCTCTCCAGCACCGTCATCGATGCCACAGGCTTCGGCCGGAGCGCCGTCATCCTGGCTTCTGGCCTGACCGGGCGCCCCAGGCGCAATTTCTCCATCGACGGCTTCACGATCACCGGGGGAAGCGGCGAAGTCGGCGTGGTGGTGGATTCGGTGGCCGGCGGAGGGATGTTTATCTTTGGCGATGCCGTGGTCACCAACAACGCCATCGTCGGTAACATCCTCTCGGGGGATCCGAAGGACTGGCTCGGCGGGGGTATCTTCGTCGCTTACGGCCATCCCGTCGTCGCGAATAATGAAATCGCCCGAAACGTCAGCAACCCTCCCAGGACCGGCGGGCAGGGGGACACGCACGGGGCCGGAGGAGGAATTTTTTCCATCGACTCGGGCGCCTTCCCGGAAATCGTCGGCAACCGCATCCACGACAACCTGGCCCAGGCCGAGAATGGCCGGGGGGGCGGCCTCTGGCTGCGGGGGGGCCCCGGAACCATCGTTGTTCGCAACGTCATTTACGGCAACCGGGCGTCGGCTTCAGGCGGCGGTATCGAGCTGTACGGCGAGACGCGGGTGGCCGGGAACCTCATCTACGGCAACAGCGCCGGATTGACGGGCGGCGGCGTGGACACCTTCAACGCGACGGCCGTCATCACTCTCAACAGCATCGCAGGCAACGCCCTGACCGAGACCACGATCCCCGGCGGATACACTTTCTCGTCCCGGGGGGCAGGCATCTATGCAGAGAGTTTTCCGCCCCCCAACAACCCGCCGGTGCGGATCACGAACAACCTGATCGTCGGCAATGCGGTCACGTCCACGGGAAGCGGAGCGGGACTGTACAGCTATTTTTCCGAGCCGACGGTGACCAACAACCTCTTCAACGGCAATGTGATCCTGCCCGCCACCGTCTCTGACGTCGATGGAGACTTCACTCCCGCCCAGGTGATCGGAGTGAACGGCAATCTGTCACAACCGCCCGCAATGATCAGGCAGCCCCGGTTCTACGATGTCACCGCCGCGGCTGGGACGACGACGACGGTCATCGTGCTGGACATCACGCGCTATCGGATCGGCGACGTCCTCGAGTGCGGCGGCGACGACGTGGCGCGCACGGTGACCGCCATCAACTCCACGTCGAAGGCGATCTCCCTGTCGCCGGCGCTCCCCGCCGCGAGCCAGGCCTTCAAGTACCTGGCGAACTGGGGGCCGTCGGCCACTAACCTGACCGAGGACTTCCACATTCAGGCGGTTTCCCCCGCGGTCGACAGCGGGGCCAACTCCGACCTCGAGCCTTTGGACCTCGACGGCAACCTCCGCCCGCAGGACGGGAACGGCGACGGCACCCCGGTGATCGACATGGGGACCTACGAGTTGCCTGCTCCCGACCAGGACGATGATGGAGTGGCCGACTCCCTCGACTGCGCCCCGAGGGCCGGGAGCGTCTGGGACCTGCCGCATCCGGTGGGGGACACGCTGCGGCTGTCGGCGGCGCTGGGCGCCAGCCTGGGGTGGACGATGGCGGCGCAGGCCAACGTGTACAACGTGTACAGGGGGACCGTCGGACCTCCCGGGTTCGCCTACAACCACTCCTGTCTGGAGGCGGGGTCGATCGACACTTTTTCCCAGGACGCCGCCGCGCCGCCCCTCGGCCAGGCCTTTTACTATCTGGTCGCCGGCGCCAGCCGGTGTGGTGAGGGGTCGCTCGGCACCGACAGTGCCTTCGCTGAGATACCCCCTGCCGCACTGCCTTGCCTTCTCACCGAGGCGGACTCGGACGGGGATGGCGTGGCCGATCAGGACGATGGCTGCGCCCAGGTCGCAACTCCGTCACAAACCGATGGAGACCGGGACGGGCGGCCGAACGCCTGTGACAATTGTCTCTCGTCGTTCAATCCGAGGCAGACCGATTTCAACGGCGACGGCCTGGGGGACGCCTGCCAGGACTCCGACGGCGACGGCGTCCTGGACGAGGCGGACTGCGCCCCCGCCGTGCGCCACCAGCGGACGCTCCCGGCCGACGTCCCCCCCGCGCTCATGCTCAAGGGGGCGACGGGCGACTCTGCGTCCTGGCCTTTCGCCGAGCAGGCACCGCTGTACAACTTCTATCAGGGATCCAACGTGCTGGGCGCGCCCTGGTCTTACAACCATGCCTGCCGCGCCTGGGGGCTCCAGCTCCCGGGGACGACCGATCCGTCCATCCCGCCCGCGGGCACGGTGTTCTATTACCTGGCGTCGGGAGTCAACAGCTGCGGCGAGGGCGCCCTCGGCCGGCAGTCGGACGGCGCCCCCATTCCGCCCGGCGCTCCCTGCCCCCCGCCGCCTTATGCCGATGCAGACGGCGACGGGCATATCGACGTTTCAGATGACTGTCCGCTCCTGGCCAACCCGGGGCAGGAGGATGCCGACGGCGACAGCCGCGGCGACGCGTGCGACAACTGCCCCGCGGACTGGAACCCCGACCAGGCGGACGGCGACGGCAACGGCACCGGGGACGCCTGCCAGCCCTGAGGGGCCAGGAGCCTGTCCGAGTATTCGGCCGGGCCGGCCCCATACTCGGACAGGCTCCTAGGGCGGCGGACCTGTGGTAAGTTATCGCCCATGGATCTGGCCGGCATCCAGGGGACCCTCAAGACTCTCGAAATCGACGCCTGGCTCCTGTACGACTTCCACGGCATCAACCCGATCGCCCGCCGCGTCATCGGGCTCGGGGAGGATCGCTTCGCGACCCGGCGCTGGTTCGGTCTCGTCCCCGCGACCGGCGAAGCGATCTGGCTGCACCATGCCATCGAGGCGCATCTGTTCACGCACGTTCCCGGGCGGCGGGTCCCGTTCGTAGGGTACCGTGAGCTGCAGGAGAAGCTGCGGGAAGCCGTCAAGGGAGTGAAGCGCGTGGCGATGGAATACGTGCCCGGGGGCGCGATCCCTTACGTCTCGCGGGTCGATGGCGGCACGATCGAGATGGTGCGCGCCTGCGGGGTCCAGGTGGTCACGAGCGCCGATCTGGTCCAGCACTTCGAGGCCCGCTGGTCGCCGGAGGCCCTTGATTCGCACCGCCGGGCGGCGCACGGGCTGAAGGAAGTCCTGCAGGCGACATTCGACCACGTGGCCCAGGCGGCCGGCAAGGGGCGGTCGATCACCGAGCACTCCGTCCAGCAATTCATGTGCGACCAGTTCAGGGGCCGCGGGTTCCATCACGATCCGCCGATCGTCGCCGTCAACGCCCACAGCGGCAACCCCCACTACGAGCCGCGGCCAGACGGCAGCGCCCCGATCAGGAAAGGTGACCTCCTCCTCCTCGATCTGTGGTGCCGGGAGGAAGCGGAGGGCTCGATCTGGGCCGACATCACCTGGATGGCCTACGTCGGGAAGGACGTGCCGGCCCGGCACAAAGAGATCTGGGACATCGTGGCGGGAGCGCGGGACGCCGCCGTTTCCTTCCTGAAGGAAGGGGTGGCGCTGGGGAAAAGAATCCGCGGCGCCGACGTCGACGAAGTGGCCCGCCGGCACATCCGCGAGCGCGGGTACGCCGACCGCTTCATCCATCGGACCGGCCACAGCATCGGCCTGGAGGTCCACGGCAACGGCTGCAACATCGACAGCCTCGAGACCCTCGACGAGCGCCAGCTCATTCCGCGCACCGGCTTCTCGATCGAGCCCGGGATCTACCTCGACGACTTCGGCGTGCGCAGCGAGATCGACGTCTACATGGACGACCGCGGCGTCGAGGTCACGACCGCGGTCCAGGACCACATCCTCCCGCTGCTCCCGTAGGCCTCCGGCTGCCCGGCCGCCTGCCCGAAAAACCACGGAACCCGCGCTCCATCCTGGCCATGATGCGCGCGAACGATTCGACCGTGGGGTAGTCCCTGGCCATCTGCTCGATCAGCTCGGGCCCCCAGCGCGGGTGCTTGCGGCAGGCCAGCTCGAACAGGATGGCCTCGTCGGAGAGAGCCGGCCGGGCGCGGCGCAGGACGGTGAAATCCCGCCGGAGGAGTTTCTCCTGGAAATAGGCGCTTCTGATGAAGCGCCCGTAGGCCCAGAGCGCCAGAAGCAGCCCGGCGAGGGAGGAAAAAGCCCGGAGCGAGACCCGGGCGATGAGGACCAGGCCGGCGACGACCAGACCCCATTTGAAAACGTCGAGTGCCGGGTCGAACCAGGGATGGCGCGCCGGGGCGGGCCGGTCGAAGAAGCGCTGCCCTTTGAAGTGCGCCGAGGCCAGTAGGCCGAGCAGGCCGAGGAGAAGCAGGGAGCCGCCCAGGATCATCGAGTGAGGCCGGGGGGGCCCGCGGGCGCGTACGGCCGGCTTTCCTCCAGGATCTGACGGGCGCACGCGTGCCCGGAAATCACCGCCCCTTCGATGGTCGCGGGCAGGCCGGTGGCGGTCCAGTCCCCCGCCAGGTGCAACCCCTCATAGGGTGTGCGCCAGGGCGGCCGCAGGGCCGAAGAGCCGGGGGCGGGAGACATCGTCGCCCGCTTCTCCTTGATCACCAGCGAGTGACGCGGCGCCAGCCGCCTCGAGGCGGGGAAGAACCGATGCAGGTCTTCGAGCGCCTTGCGGACCAGGGTCTCGGGCGACGCCTCCACGAACGAGCGCGCCGCGCTGCGCACCAGCGTGACGCCGGCCCCGGCCCCTCCCCTGCCCGCGAAGGCATGGCGGCTGAACAGCCATTGCCACTCCCCGCCGATGAGGCCGGCGTACGGCAGGTCGGTCAAGGGGCTGCCGAACCAGAGGTAGACGGAGACGATGGAGGAGGTC
>JACOUZ010000134.1 GCA_016177515.1 Acidobacteriota bacterium | reverse complement strand
CTTCCGGAGCCTGATCGAGGAGTTGCTGTAGGCGTCCGGACTTCGACGGGTGCCGGGGGTGGGAGTCGAACCCACATGACCTTGGCGTCGGGAGATTTTGAGTTCCCGACGACTGCCAGGATGTTCCTGCCGATTTGGCCGGACCACCTACTCCGGTATCTCCACGACCACCCTCCCCGATCCGGTGTTTCCCGCGGCGTCGAGAGCGCGGACCACGATGCTGTGCTCGCCGGGGCCGGGGCGCGGGAGGGTGACTTCGTATCTCTCGGACGGGGAATCGTCGAGGCCGTCGGCGGGCTGGACGGCGATCCAGTCGCCGGCGTCGACGGCGCAGGCGGTCTCGCGGATGAGGCTGAACGAGTCGGACGCGGTGAAGGTCAGGCGGATGGAGGACGGCTGGACCTGCGCCCTGATTTCCTCGAGGCGCGGCGGGGTGTTGTCCACGTCGAAGGCCGGGGAGAGCCTCTCCGCCGTCAGGGCGCGGCCCGCCGCGTTGGAGGGGGCGTCGCTGGCGACGACGCGGAAGACGTAGGTCCCGTCCGGCATTGCCGTGCTGTCCCAGGTCACGAATTCCTCGTCGATTCGGTCCCGCACTTTTTTCCAGGCCTTCTCGTCGGCGGCCCGGTAGTAGACGTCGTAGACGAGGTCGTCCTCGTTCGGATCGGCCGCCTGCCAGGTGATGCTGCGGGCGCCGGCCTCGAAGCCGCGGCGCGACTGCGGCCGCGGCTTCCTGCGGACCCCCCCTTCGACGTCGCTCCCGGACGAGCCCGCCGCCCGCGTATCGGGCGGGCCGCCCGACCCTGAAGACGGGACTTCCTGGAAAGAAACGCCCGGCGCCTGCACCTCGATCTTCTTGAACTCCGGGGGCAGGTTCGCCTGCAGGTAGGTGACCGCCACTTCGCGCAGGGAAGGAGTGCGCGCGGAATCCCCGGACTTCATCTGGGCGCGCCATTGCAGGAAGCGCGACGCCGGGCAGTCGAGGAGCGCCCCGTCCGCGTTGAAGGGCGCGCTCCGCCAGTCGGTCCAGGTGCGATCGGGCTCCTCGGTGTTGCCGCAACGGACCCCGAGGGCGATGGAGGTACCCTTCGGGGTCTCGACCCGCCAGGAGGCTCGTCCCCAGGTGGCGAACGAGCGCGCATCGTGGACGCGCGACTCGTACGTGCCGGACGCCGCGTACCCCGTCTTCAAGATAGACAGGCTGCCGGAGTTGCTCGCGGCCACCGCGACGTCACCCGACCGCTGGCGTCCGGCCGGCATCCCGCCATCGCCGCTCCCCAGCCGCAGCAGCGCCGTGACCTGGGCGGACGGGAGCCGCAGGAGCTCGCTGACGTTACCGGCGGCATCGGCGGTGTAGATGCGCCCCTGGGCGCTCGAGCCCATCAACAAGTCTCCAGAAGGCGAGACGGCCAGGCTGAGGATCGCCTCCTGGCTGCCCGACCAGATCTCGCGCGCGTAGCCGTCCGGCGAGATCGCCAGGACCTTCCCCTCCATGCCGATCGGGACGCGCTGCTCCGGCGCCGGCCCCTGCTCCGGCGCCGGTGTGGGGGTCGGCTGCGGCGTGGCCCCTTCGGAAGCGGTGGCCCCGGCTGCGGGCGGCGCGGCGGCGGGCGGCGGCGGCGCCGACGGAGGCCGCGGGCCGGGCCGACCCGATTCGCCGGCGACGGCGGCGTAGATCGTCCCCTCGCGCCCCAGGGCCAGCGCGACTACCTCGTTCAGCGGCGCGTCGTACAGGACGAACCCCTCGCCCGCCGGCGACACGCGGAACACGAGACCATGGCCGTCGGTGCCGGCGATCAGGTTCCCCTTCGGATCGAGAATGAGCGACCGGATGTGCGTCTCGGCGCTGTCGAAGAAGACGCGGCCGTGGCCGGCGGCGTCGATCTTCAGGATCCGTCCCTCCACGCCCGTCGCGGCGTAGAGAGCGCCATCCCGGTCGAAGACGAGCGCCCAGATGTACTTCTCGCCGCTGGCGTAGGTCCAGATCGTCTTGCCGTCCGGCGCGATCTTGTAAACCGTCCCGCCCGGGGAGGCGCCCGCCAGGAGGTTCCCCGCCCGGTCGACGGCCATCGCGTGCACCTCCGGCTCGGGGGCGCGGAAAAAGGTCTCGGCGCGGCCCCTGACGACGCGATCGATCCCCCCTTCGTTCCCGCCCGATATAAAGAGCGCGCCGTCCGGGGCCTGGGCGATCGCCCAGAGGTACGGCTGCTTCGTCTCGTGCACGGGGTCGAGGCCCGGCGACAGGCGCAGGGCGCCGTCGAAGCTGAGCGAGACGCCCTTCAGCTCCCCTTTCGCGAAATCGTCCTTCTCCCTCTGGCGCCAGGTCTGGGAGGTGACGGCCGTGGACGAGGTGGTGTGGAAGAGAAGAATGGCAAGACCGAGAACGGCGGCGGCGATCGCAGCGGCGCGCTTCATTTCACCCTTAGGGAGATGCGGCGGCCGCCGACGACCACGACGTCGAGGTCCTTCGGCACCTCGAGGATCGGAGCCTCGCCCATCAGGGTCGTGTCGGCGCTCAGCCGCGGGTTGTTGAACACGGAGAAGATCGACAGGGGGAGATCGGGAAGGACTTCGCTGCGCACGATGGCGGTCGGGGCGCGGCGCGACATCCGCAGATAGAGCGTCCGGCTGCGCCTCTGCCGGCTGATCAGGCGCACCAGGTCGCTGAGCCCGGAGGCCTGCGCGACCTGCCGCTCGAGCATCCGGCGGTCGAGGCCGTCGATCGCCGGGCCGCTGCCGACGAGGATCTCGGTGTCCCCCGGCCGGGTGTCCTCCGGCAGCACGACGTTCCAGGTCTCCTCCCACTCGCGCCCGCGGTAGAGGCTCAAGACCGCCGTGACGGTAAGGCCCTCTCCGGGCCGCACCTCGGTGCGCGCGGCGCGCAGCGACTTGATCGACGCCACCTGGGAGGTCTCTAGCATGTCGACCTCCAAGTCGGCGGAGCGCACGCGCGGCTCCTCGAACCGGTTGTTGTAGAGCAGGTTGAACAGGCCTCCTGCATCGTTCGCCAGCGTCGTGTGGACCGGCTGTCCCGGGTTGGTGCCGGAATACAGGTCCTCGAAAGTGACCGCGGGGTAGCCCTCGATGCCGATCCGGGCGCGCAGCGCCAGCGTGGCGGCGGCGTCGAACTCGGTCGTGCGGATCAGACTGTTGGAGGTGGTCAGGGCCAGAAGCACGGGAGACCAGGCGCGGTTGCGCAGGATGTTGTAGCGGAACTCCCGCCCGCCGGCGGGTGATGAAACGCGGATCGACACCGGGATGGTGGGCGCGGTCCGCCCCACCTCTCCGACGATGGCCGTCATCCCGTCCTGCACGATGGTGCCGACCGGAGGCGTGGAGTTGGCGATCTTGAACGACGCGGCCGCCGACGCGAAGGTCACAAGCACCTGCGCCTGCGTCATCGGCATCTCCATCGGCCCGGTCCCCAGGAGGGGATGGCCGAAGGCGAACACCCGGGTGTGGTCGATGTGCGTCAGCGTGCCGATGCCGACGACGCTCAGGTCACCAGTCACGAGCGCCCCCCCGATCGGCGTGCCGGGGAGGAGCGGCAGGTCGGCCGGCCCCTGGGCCATGCCCCCGCCGGCGGCCGGCTCCAGGCCGAACGCCTCGAAGATCGGCGCGTAGTAGCGCAGCACTCCCGGGTCGCACCCGGAGCAGACGAGGGGAACGCCGATCGGCTGGAGGCTTCCCGGAGCGCCCCCGCCCGCCGCCATCGCCGCGCCCCCCGGCGCCGGCATCGCGGTGTCCTCGCCCGCCTGGGACGCCAGGAACCGGCCGAGCAGGTCGGGGCCACGGGACCCCATGGCCGCGGGCTTCGGCCCCGCCAGCTTCAGCATGTCCGCGATCGGCGTGATGCCGGCGATCGCCTCCTTGGCGAACGACCCAAGGCGGTACGACAGCGCCCCGATCAGCTTGCCTTCCACGTAGACCGGGCTGCCGCTCATGCCCGAGACGACGCCGGTGAACTCCACCTTCTCACCATGCAGTCGGGCGAGGATCAGATCCTGCTGGGGGCCGATGGCGTTTCTCAGTACGCCCAGGATCTCGACGCGAAACTCCTCGAGGCTGCTCCCCTCGAACACCGTCCGCGCCACCCCTTCCATGCCGGCCTGGATGTCCTCGACCGCCAGCATCGGCATAGCCGCGTTCGTGGGATCGGGGATGGCGGCGGTCCGGGATTCGGGAGTCGCCGCGGGGGTGCCGGCCGCGGGGGCACCGGCAGCGGGAGCGCCGACCGCGGGCATGAAGGCGGAGAGCCAGAGCGCGGCCATGCATAACGCGGGGAGGACGGCCGCGAGCCTCCGTGTCGCGACGCGGGCGCCGCCCGGCCCCATACTCGGACAGGCGCCCCGGGCCCCGCGAGGGGCCCTGGAGGCCGCCGTGGCACGGCTCATTCCTCTTCCTTGTTGTTCCTGCCCTTGAGGGCCGTCTTGACCGACTCGACGATGTAGTTCTGCATCGAGGGTTTCTGGTGTTTGACCGCTTCGTACACCAGGCAGGGGAGCTTGAGCGAGATCTGGACGCCGTCTTCGTCCAGCGTTTCGAGCCAGCGGCAGAATTTGTCCCATGAGTCCCAGGTGAGCTTCTTGATGGCGCCCTTGCTGTACAGCTCGATGAGCGACAGGTCGTCCTTGAGCCTGAACAGGACTGACTGCTCCTCGTGGTCCTTGAAATCGCTGTACGCGAAGAATTTTACCTCACCGGCGATCTGGGCCTTCCCCTTGATGCTGATCTCCGGCGCCTTGTTGCACCGCATCAGGATGTAGTCGTCTTTCCCCTTGAAGCGGAAAGCCAGGATCGGATCGGTGGTGCGATCGTTGTCGCTCGGAGTCTTCAGGGCGCGATAGACGCGGCGGGCGATCTGCTCGTTCGTTGTATACGTCCCGCTCTCTCTCGCTACTCGTTTCATTCCGGCGCGAATATACCACATTACAACTTCGTAAATGGAAGCCGATCTTACTCCGCCACCGTCCACTCTTTGACGTTGAACCGCCAGCCTCTTCGCCGTACATGAAAGTCCCTATGCGAATCCAGCGGAACCCTGCCAGTACGGGGCTTTTCCTGGTCCTGCTCCTGTTTCTCGTATGGGGATCCCCGATGCTGAGCCAGCCGGCGGACGTGCAGGCAGCGGCCCCGGCGACGAAGCTGGCGGCAGCGTCCTCGCAGGAGACCGGCGCAGGCGTTGGCACCGCCGCAAGCGACGCCGGCGGCCGCCCGATCGACCCGCCGGGGCTGATCCGCGCTCTGGCCCGAATCCACCCGGACTACGGCCTCTACATCTCCTCCGTGAGGGCCCTGCCGGCCGGCGCCGACCGGCGCCTCTACATGGCCCTGGTGCGGCCCGGGGCGGAAGACCCGGCCGGCCGCGACAGCGCCCCGCTCGCCGGTGCCGGGGCCCGGAACGACATCGTCTACGACGAGGCCGCCATCGCGGCGGGGCACACCTCCGCCTGGCGGGACCTCCTCCTCGCCCACGAGTATTTCCACGCGCGGCACCTGGCGGGGGCAACGCAACTCCCCGTGGCGCGCGGATCCGGCATCGAGATCGAGAGGCACTACAACGAGGCGGCCGCCTGGGGCTTCAACGTCGCCGAGGCGCGAGCCGACCGCTACGCCGGCCTGCGGCCGGACGAGTTCCGCGAGGCGCTCGACCGGTACGGCGAGCACTACGCCGCCCTGAAGGCGCTCCTCAAGCAGAAGAACCCGGAGCGCTGGCGCGCCGTCGCCGGTTTCCTGGTCCAGCCGGACGCCCTGATCACGACGGCCGGCTCACCGCCTTCAAAAGGTCCTGCGCGTCCTTCTGGCCCGGGTCAATCGCCAGCGACTCCCTGAGGTACTGCTTCGCCTTGTCGGGCTGGCGGTCCTGCAGGTAGGCCAGCGCCAGGGCATTGAACAGCGTGGTCGTCCTGACACCCTTGCCGCGCGCCGTCTCCAGGGCCTCGATCGCTTCCCGCGAACGTCCTTTCCTGCCCTGCGCCGCCCCCAGGTTGACCCAGGATTCGACGTTCTCGGGGTCCTTCGTCACGGCGCGCCGCAGGATCTCGACCGCCTCGTCGAGCCGTCCGGTGCGGCCGTACAGGGCCCCCAGGTTGGCCATCGTCGCGGCGTAGTCCGGGTCATACTCCATGGCCTTCTTGAAGGCGTTCTCCGCCTGCGGCAGCTCCTTTTTCCACTCGTGGATCAGCCCCATCCAGTTCAGATGGACCACCGACTTGCCGTTGATCGCCAGGCCCTTGCGGACGATCGGCTCGAGCGCCAGGATGCGCGGCGAGCTTCGGTAGATGGTGTGCAGCTCGGTGAGCGGCTCCGATTGCGCCGGATTGAGCCGCAGAGCCTCCAGCAGGTCCATTTCGGCGGCGGCCGTCTGGCCGTCCTGCAGCTCGAGCGAGCCCAATGCCGCCTGAATCTCCGGGACGTCCGGATGCTCGCGGGCGGCCTTTCGGAAGATTTCGATCCCCTCCCGCGTCCGTCCGCCGTCCTTGTAAAGCCGGCCGAGGATGAGGTAGACCTCCCGCTCGTCGTCCGGATGCTCGGCGATGATCTGCCGCGCCACCTCGATGGCGCGGTCGAAATGCTTCCGCCCCTCTTCGATCTGGATGGTGAGCAGCAGGGCCGGCACGAAATCGGGGCCGACCTTCAGCGCCTCCGCGACCGCCGCGTGCGCCCGGGGGTAGTCCTTCTTCTTTATGTAGAGCCCCGCCTCGTTCAGGTGCGCCGTGATCAGCGCATCCCCGCCCGCCCCACCGCCCGCGCCTGCTTCTCCGCTCGAAGCCCCCCCGGATTCCTCGGCCGCGGTCCCCTGCCCGCCGCCGATGTACCCGAGCGACCGCAGCCGGGCGACCATCTCTTCGTCCGCGCGGCTTCCGGTGGCCACCGGCCGGATCTGCTCCAGGCTCCGCCCCACTTCCTCGTAGGACGGCAACGTGCGGATTAGGAAGCGGGCCGGGAACGCCTCGTCGATCGCCTCCTTGATCACGCGCCCCTGCATGTCATCCGCCACGGGCATCCCGGCCAGGTACAGAACGGTCGGCGCGACGTCGAGCAGGCTCGTGGTGTCGAGCCGCCCCGGTCTGATGGACGGACCGGCCGCGAGCAGGACGCCGTAGCGCCGGTGCCAGAGGGCCGGCTTCCCCTCGATGTACGGCGGCTCTTTGGTCGGACGGCTGGTGCCGTTCTGGAACCCGTGGTCCGAGAGGACGAAAACGACCGTGTCCGGCGACAGCTTCGCGAGGACCTCCCCGATCAGGCGGTCCTGGTACCGGTAGTAGGCGAACACCGTGTCCTGGTAGGCGGCGTACTCCGCCGCCGTGGCCATCTCCATCTTGGGCGGCATGTAGTGCGCGAACCGATGGCAGACCTCGTCGATCCCCTGGTAATAGACGGAGAACAGGTCCGGCTGGCCGCGCCCCAGGATGTCGAGCGCGACCGCCTGGTATGACCGCGCGCTCGCCAGGATCTTGGTCAGATGGTTGACCGGCTCGCGGTATGCCTCCTTCGGGTTTTCCTTCACCTGCCGGCGCAGCGCGGCGAAGTCCTCGGAGGAGACCACCGCGAACTTCCTGATCTCGTCCAGCGTGACCGAGTCGTCGCTCACGAGCTTCGGCCGGATCTCGTTGAAGTAGGTTTCCGGATAGGTGGTCCCCTGCCGCTCGGGATCGTTCGACACGAAGCCGAACAGGCTGTACGCGACCCGGTCGGAGACCATCCAGCCGGCCACCGGTTCCGCGGGCCAGGTGGCCCACCAGGCGATGAAGGCCGACGAGCGCCCGCCATCCGAGAAGATGTTCCAGAGCGCCTTCACCTTTCGCCCGCGGCTCGACACCGGGACGGCCAGCCCGGTCTCCGCGTCCTTCACCAGGAAGTCGATGATGCCGTGTTCCTCGGGGGGCTTGCCGGTGGCGACCGTGGTCCACAGGAGCGGCGACAGGGTCGGCGTGATCGTCTTGATGTTGCCCCAGGCGCCCCGCGCCTTCAGCCGAGCCAGGTTCGGGAGCTGCCCTTTCTGGATCAGCGGGTCGATGATCTCCCAGTCGGCCCCGTCGAGACCCAGGATCGCGATCTTGACCTTCGTGTCGGCCATCCGGTCGCGGAGCGCGCGCGCCGTGATGCCGGCCATCGCATCCGGCGCGCCGCGGGGCCTTTCGAGCCTCAGCGTGACCGAGGTGAAGCCGAGCGATTCGAGCTCTCCCCGGACCTTCTTTTGCAGCTCCGCCTCCCCCTCCAGGAGGGCGAGCGCCTCGGCCGAGGCGCGTCCGCTCCAGGCGGCGATCCCGCTGGCAGGCGCGGCGCGCAGTGTCGCCTCGGGAGATCCGGACCGCGACGGCGAGCCGAAGAACTTCGCGAGGGCGGGGTCGTCGATCTGCGCCTCGATCTCGAACGGGATCTCGAGATCGATCCCCTCGCTCGAGCGCACCTTGACCGACGAGGCAGCGCGCAGCGGCCCCTCGGGGATCCCCTCGACCTTGTGCAGCAGCGGGACGGCGACGTGCGTCCCAGGCGACAGGCGCTCGGCCGCCCCGCGGCCCAGGGTGCGCCGGAAGACGCGCTCTCGCGGGCCGACCCGCACGACCGAGGCCCAAGCCAGCGCCGCGACCGCCAGGACCGCGAGAGCCGCCACCCAGCGCGCCAGCGCCCCGCGCCCCGCCGCCCCGCGCGCCACGCCGCCGCCCGCCTGCCGCACTTTGCCCGAATGAGTGCCCATCGCTGAACTTCCTCGCTGCTGCTGGTTTCGAGTATAGCATCCGGTTTCGATTACGTTTTTCGCCTCGCGGGCCGTTGTGGCCTCGGGGACTGGATTCCAGCCTTCTTCGGCTCAATCTTTTGACCTGTGCCCAGATAGTCGTGTCCTGAACCGGGCCGCCCGGGCCTTTGTCCTGACCATCTGCGCCGCCGGCCCGGTGGCCGTGGCGGTCGCCTTCATCCTGGGAAACCGCCCCCCGATCGGCCTGCTGGTCGTGGCGATCGCGGCCGCGATCCTTTCGTCACCGTTCAGGATCCCGCTCCCGGTCCTGGGCAACGTCTCGATCGCCTTCGTGTTCGTCTTCGCGGCCTTGATCCTGCTCGGCGCCCCCGCCGCCGTGCTCACGGCGGCCGTGGCCGGCGCCAGCGCGTCGCTCTTCCGCAAGGGCCCGCGCCCCCCCGCGTACCGCGTCCTCTTCAACATGGCCGATCTCGCGGTATCCGCGGCGCTTGCGGCCGGCGTCTTCCGGGTCGCGGGTGGCACCCCGGGGCTGCTCGACCCGGGAGCCGAGTGGCTGGCCGTGGTGCTGGGAGCGGGAGCGTTCTTCCTCGCCAACTCGCTTCTGGTCGCGGGAGTGGTCAGCCTCACCGACGACGTCCCGTTCCTCAGGAACTGGCGGACGAACTTCCTGTGGACCGGGCCCGCTTACGTGGCGGGCGCCTTCCTGGGCGCGGGCCTCATCATGGGGATCCAGCACTTCGGCCTGCTGGCGCTCGGCCTGTCGGTCCCCCTCCTGTACGTCCTGTATTTCTCCCTGAAGCTCTACGCGGAGAGGGTCCGCGAGGAACGCCGGCACGGAAAGCAGGTGGCCGACCTCTACCTGTCCATCATCGAGGCTCTCGCCCTGGCGATCGACGCCTAGGACCGCACGACGCAGCGGCACATCAGGCGCGTGCAGGCGTACGCGGTCGAGCTCGGCAGGATCCTGGAGATCTCCGATGCCGAGCTCGAGGCCCTCAAGGCCGGCTCTCTCCTGCATGACGTCGGCAAGCTCGCCGTGCCCGAGCACATCCTCTGCAAGCCGGGCCCGCTGACGCCCGAGGAGACCGAGAAGATGCGCATCCATCCGAAGATCGGCGTGGAGATCCTCGAAACCATCAACTTCCCCTTCCCCCTGACCGAGGTGGTGCGCTCGCACCACGAGAAGTGGGACGGCACCGGCTACCCCGACCGGCTCAAGGGAGAGGAAATCCCAATCACCGCGCGCATCCTCTCCGTGGCCGACTGCTACGACGCGCTGACGTCCGACCGGCCCTACCGCAAGCCGCTGAGCCGCGAGGAGGCGCTGAAGTATGTGCGCGGCGAAGCCGGGACCTCGTTCGACCCCGCCGTGGTGGACGTCCTGGTCGCCCATCTCGATCGACTGCACGCCCTGGCCGACGAGATCAACCGGTCGCAGGAGACCGCGAGCGCCCCTGACAAGAGAAGGCTGTCGAAGGGGGGCGACCCCCTGACGCGCGACGTCAACCTGCTCCGCGAGTCGATCCTGGAGCGGATCTACTCGGCCCAGACCGAGCTTCTGGCGCTGTATGAGATCGCCCAGAGCACCGCCCGCAGCCTGCATCTCGACGAGGCGATGGGGTTCATCGCCGGCAAGATCGCGCATCTCCTGCACTATCGCTGCCTGGTCCTCTATCTCCACGACCCGGAGCGCAAGGTCTTGTCGGCGCGCTCCGTGCACGGCGTCCAGTCGCCCCGGCTCGCCCGGCACACCCTGCGGCTGGGATCGAGAATGAGCGGCTGGGCCGCCGTCCACCTCATGCCGATCCACGGCGTCGCCCACAAGGACCCGGTCCTGCGGGAGGGAGGCCGATCCGACCTCGAAGACCTGGTGTCGGAGAAGGGGCTCGAGAACCTGGAGAGCTCCATCGTCGCCCCGCTGGTCGACGGCGACGCGCTCCTGGGAGTCCTGGCCCTCTACGATGTCCGCGAGCGGCCCTACGAAGACGACAACCTGCGGGTCATCTCGATCGTCGCCAAGCACGTGGCGACCGCCGTGAAGAACGCCCTGCAGTTCGGCGCCCGGGAGGGCAGCGCCCTGGTCGACCCGCTGACCCGGCTGCCGAACGCCCGGTACCTGTTCGTCAGCTTCGAGGAGGAGATCGCCCGCGCCATGCGCCAGCAGGTGCCGCTCAGCATCATCGAGCTGGACGTCGACAGCTTCAACGAGGTGAACGACCGGCACGGGCACGCCGCCGGCGATCGGATCCTGCGCCAGCTGGCGCGCGCCATCCGCCGGCAGCTGCGCGGCTGCGACACCTGCGTGCGTTACGCCGCCGACGAGTTCATCGTGACGCTCCCGGGCGTTGGCAAGCAGGAAGTCGCGCGCCTGCGGGCCCGCATCCAGGAGGCGATCGAGAGCCACAAGTTCGTCGTGCACGGCGGCAAGCCGGCGCAACTGTCAGTCAGCATGGGCACGGCCTCCTTCCCCGAGGACGGCAAGACCCTGGACGCCCTGATCGCAGTCGCCGACGCCCGCATGTACGACGCCAAGACCGCCCGCCGCAAGGGCCAGCCGGACGAGGCCGGGTATCAGCGCTTCACCGGCCGCCGCAACACCCCGGTGAATTGACGTCCCGGTGGGCTGATGGCGTTGGTTTTCTGACGCCCCCGCCACGCAGACACCAGGCAGAAAAACCTTTGCGCCATCAACGGATTAGTAGTATTTTCCCGCCATTGGCCCCGGGGGGCTCGGCCGCCGTTTCGCGCTCACAATTGGGACCCTGCTTTCCTCGGGCATGAGGAGGACGGCCCCGATCGCGATGATCCAGCGAAGCTGCCCCCATGCCCCAGAATCCTGAGCAGCGCATCAACCAGCGTTACGACGTCGTCCGCCCGCTTGGAGAAGGAGGCATGGGCACCGTCTGCCTGGTGCGGGACACCCTCCTGACGGGCCGGCCGATCGCCCTCAAGTTCCTCAAGCCGGAGAGGATCGACAGCGAGGCGATCGAGCGATTCAAGGACGAGTTCCGCTCCATGGCGCGCCTGCGCCATCCGAATCTCGCGGAAGTATACGACTTCGGCACGGTCGACCCCGACGGCCGCCACTTCCTGACCATGGAATACGTGGAGGGGGACGACTTGGCGCGGCTCCCCCGTGCCGGCCTGAGGGAGCGGTTCGACAGCCTGGCGGTGCAGTGCCTGCGGGCGCTCGACTACATCCATGCGCGGGGGCTCTCGCACAACGACATCAAGCCGCAGAACATCATGGTGCACTCCCCGTTCCAGGTGAAGCTCCTCGACTTCGGCCTGGCCAGCGCCCAGGCCGAGTCGGCCCAGTACGGCCTCAGCGGCACGATTCACTACATCGCCCCCGAGCGCCTCAGGGGAGAGGCCGCGGACGCCCGCTCGGACCTTTACTCGCTCGGCGTGATTCTGTACGAGGTTCTCACGGGCAGCCTGCCCCACGCCGGCGACGAGGCGGGACAGGTCGTCACCTCGATCCTGAGGGGCCAGGTCCGGCCGCCGCGGGAGATCGACCCGGCGATTCCGGAAAGACACGCGGCCTTCGTCATGGCGTTGCTCGCGCCGGCACCTGCCTCACGCCCGGCGAACGCCGCCGCGGCCCTCGATCTCCTGAACCGGAGCGCCGCGACGCCGCTGAGCCTGGACACGCCCGAAACGTACGCCAGCTTCGTCACCTCCGGACGGTTCGTCGGGCGCGACGCGGAGCTCGAGTCGCTGCTCGACCTGGCGACGACGCACGCGCTTGCCGCCGCCCCCGCGGCGCGCCAGCCGCGGCTGGTCCTGCTGAGCGGCCCCGCGGGCATCGGCAAGAGCCGCCTGCTGCGCGAGCTGAAGCACCGTCTCCAGCTCGCCGGCGTCCGCAACCTCACCGGCCGCTGCTACGAGGACGGCGGAGTGCCGTTCCAGCCGTTCGTGGAGATCCTGCGCCAGCTCCCGCGGCCGTCGCCGCTGCCCCCTGCCCTGCGCCCCATCCTGGACCAGCTCGCGCCGTCCGAGCGGGGCGCCGCCCCGGCCTCCGAGCGGGCGGGGAAACAGGAGTTCATCACCGGCGTGGCCGATCTGCTGGCGCACCTTGCGGAGGGATCGAATGGCGTCGTGTTTCTCGAGGATCTCCACTGGAGCGACGCCCCGGGCGTCGACCTCCTCGACCTCATGTTGCGCCGGCCCGGCGCGGGCCCCTGGCTTTGCATCGGCAGCCTGCGGGACGAAGAGGGGCGCTCCGCTCCGATCGGCCGGCTCCTCGAACGGCACGCCGGCGCCCCGCACCTGCGCGTCCTGCGGCTCGAGCCCCTGGGCGTCGAGCAGGTG
>JACOUZ010000133.1 GCA_016177515.1 Acidobacteriota bacterium | reverse complement strand
GTTCGCGCCGGGCCTTCAGCTCCGCCTTGACCCTCTTCTTGCGCTGCCTTTCGGTCTCGCCCGCCGGAGGAGGCGCCGGCGCCTCGGGCTCGACTTCCTCAACCTCCAGCTCCCCCTCCCCGCCGTCCGGGGCGGGGCCGGCGCCCGCCGCGCCTCCCATCCCGTGACGCCGGCCGGCCGCCCTCCCCCTGGGGACCAGATCGACAATCTCCGGCTGGATGGCGACGTCCAGGTGGCCCAGGCTCCTGTAGGCCGTGCGGATGTTCTCCGAATCCTGGTCGAACTTGGCGGGATGATAGAGGGTCTTCGAGGAGGCCCAGGAAGTCAGCCAGAACGACTGCCTGGTGAGCTTCAGCATCTTGCGCAGGCGGCGATCCGAAAAGACCCGGTTCCCCGTGAAGTCGATCTCCTTGATCTTCGTCTTGGCCCCCTCGCGGATGTCGAACGTGACCTCGCGCTGTCCCTGGCCGGACGGGGTCAGTCGGGCCCGGACGCGCACTTCGAGATACCCCTTCTCCGCCAGGAGCTGCTCGATCGCCGCCTCGGCCTTGCGCAGGAGAGAGAAATCGACCGGCTGGCCGCGGCGGATCTCGGCCTTCGCCTGGCTCAGCCTCTCCTGGATGTTCGCCTCGGTCACCGCCTTCATGCCGACGAAGGCGACGCTGCCGACCAGCGGCCGGTCCCGCACGTGGAAGATCAGGTCGTAGATCTCTTCTTCCCGGCGGCGCGACTCCACGATGATGTCGTCGAAGAGGCCCAGGTCCCACAGACGCCGGAATTCCTCCAGAATCGTCCGCTCGTCATAGGCCTCTTTCGTCTTGAGCTTCAGGCTGTTGAAGAATGCGCTGTCGGAGACCCGCACGTTCCCGTCCACGACGATCCGGCCGAGGGTCCCCCTGCCGGACGGCAGCGCGGCCTCCGTCTCCTCCCCGTCCCCGCCCGCGGCGCCGGACGGCGCGGTCCGGGACGGAGCCGGCTCGAGCGCCGGCGCCTCGGGGGGAGTCGGCGGCCCGGGTGACGGCGGCGGATCCGGAGGCCCCGGCTCGGGAGGGGCCGGCTCGGGAGATGGCTCCTGGCCGGGCGTCGGCTCGGGCTCGGGGTCCTGGGACGACACCCCGGGACCGCCGCCGGAGTCGCCCGGTCCCGGAGCGGGCGCCGCCAGCGGCGAGGCGATCCCGAGCGCGAGGACCAGGCCCCAGGCGCAGAGAGGAGCGTACATTCGGGACGGGAACCTGCCCGAGTATTCGGCCGGGCCGCCCAGCCCGATACTCGGACAGGTTCCTAGCACGCGGGCTCCCATGCGAAAAGAAGCCGGGGCCGTACGTGGGTGGCGGGAAGCGGTATCAGCGGGCGGCCTGGATCGGTTCCCGGAACGCCAGCCGCTCCTGATCGACGAAGATCGCGATCTCCCCGTTCTCGGGAAATTTCCCGAGAATGAGATTCTCCGACAGGACATCCTCAATGTTCTTCTGGATGGCACGGCGGAGCGGGCGCGCGCCGTAGGAACGATCGCTGCACGTTGTGTCGATGAGCCAGCGGTACGCCCCGTCGGTGAGCGTCAGCCGAATCCCCCGTTCGGCCAGGCTGGCGTTGAGCTGGCCGATCATCAACCGCGCGATCGCCAGCAGGTCTTCGTCCGACAGCGCGTCGAACACGATGATCTCGTCGACGCGGTTGATGAACTCAGGATTGAGGGCGGACTTCACTTCCTTCAGGACCACATCCCGGCGTTCGCGGTAGCTGCGCTCGCGGTCGCCGGGATCGCGGAAACCCATGGTGCGGGACTTCATGATCAGGTTCGATCCGATGTTCGAGGTCATGACCACCAGGCCGTTCTTGAAGTCGATGCTGTCCCCGAACGCGTCGGTGATCTGCCCGTCCTCCAAAACCTGGAGCAGGACGTTGAGCACGTCCGGGTGGGCCTTCTCGATCTCATCCAGCAGGACCACGCTGTAGGGCCGCCTCTTGACCCTCTCGGTGAGCTGCCCGCCCTCCTCGTAGCCGATGTAGCCCGGCGGGGATCCGATCATCTTGGCGATGGCGTGCTTCTCCATGTACTCCGACATGTCGAAGCGCACCAGGGCCTTCTCGTCGCCGAACAGGAATTCGGCCAGCCCCTTGGCCACTTCGGTCTTGCCGACCCCGGTCGGCCCCAGGAAGATGAACGAGCCGACCGGCCGGAGGGGGTTCTTCAGGCCGGCGCGCTGGCGCCTCGTGGCCCGGGCCAGGGCGGAGATCGCCTCGCTCTGCCCGACGATCCGCCGGTGCATGAACTCCTCCATCCTGAGGAGCCGCTCCGCCTCCTCCTTCTTCACGGAGGAGATGGGGATGCCGGTCCACTTGGCGATGACCTCCTCGATGTCTTCCTGCGCCACCTCGAGGACCGCGCGGCGCTCCTCCTCCTCGCGCAGCTTGAACTCGTCGTATTTCCTGCGCAGGGCGATCTCCTCGTCGTGCTGCCGGACCGCCTTCTCGAAATCCTTGCGGAACAGGAAGTTCTTCATGCTGCTGACGGCGCTCTCGATTTCCTTCTCGAGATCGCGGATATCCCGGTAGTTCATGCGCCGGCGCAGCTTGACGCGCGCCCCGGCCTCGTCGATGACGTCGATCGCCTTGTCGGGCAGGAAGCGGTCGGTGATGTAGCGGTTGGACAGGGTCACGGCGGCGCGCAGGCTCTCCTCCGAGTAGCGCACCTGGTGGAACTTCTCGTAGCGCTCCTTGATGCCGCGCAGCACCAGGAGCGTCTCGTCCTCCGTCGGCGGGTGCAGACGGATCGGCTGGAAGCGGCGCACCAGCGCCCGGTCTTTCTCGATGTAGCGGTGGTAGTCCTTCGGGGTGGTGGCGCCGATGCACTGCACCTCGCCGCGCGACAGCGCCGGCTTGATGATGCTCGCGGCGTCGAGCGACCCCTCCGCCGATCCGGCGCCGATGAGCGAGTGGATTTCGTCGATGAAGATGATGATGTCCTCGTTCCCGATGATCTCGGAGATGATCCCCTTGAGGCGCTCCTCGAACTGGCCGCGATACTTGGTCCCGGCCACGATCAGGCACAGATCCAGGGCCAGGATGCGCTTGCGCGACAGGGACACCGGCACGCCGCCCTCGGCGATGCGCTGCGCCAGGCCCTCGACCAGGGCGGTCTTGCCGACGCCCGGCTCGCCCAGGAGCACGATGCTGTTCTTGCGCCGCCGCGACAGCACCTGGATCATCCTCTGCAGCTCGTTCTCGCGGCCGATGAGCGGATCGAAAACCTGGCGCGCGGCCATGTCCGCCAGATCGCGCGAGAACTCGTTGAGGAACGGCGTCTCCTTGATCTTCCTCGGCAGGGCCCGCTGCTTCCAGACCGCCACCGTGTCCTCGCGCAGGGCGTAGAGGCGCATGCCCTTCTCGGCCAGCATGCGGCCGGCGGCCGCATCCTCCACGCGCAGAAGTCCCAGCAGGATGTGCTCGTCGCTGACGTACGGGTGCAGGAGACGCTCCGCCTCCTCCTCGGCGCAGGCGAGGATCTTCTTGGACTCTTCGCTGAAGGGGATCTCGATCGGGGCGGCCTGCTTTTCGCCGCTTGGCCCGCGCGCCTCGAGCTCGGCGCGCAGCAACTCCAGGTTGACGCCGGACCGGCTGAACAGGTCCCGGACCAGGTCGTCACCCTCCTTGATCAGGCCGAGGAGCAGGTGCTCGGAGCCGATCACCTTGCTCCCCATCTGGCTGGCCTCGTAGCGGGCGAGAAACAGGACCTTCTTGGCCTTCTCCGTGTACTTTTCAAACATTCGGGGTCCGCCCGATCGCTTCCGTCCCGCCCGCTCGATTTTAGCGGGGAACCTGCGTGGTCGAAGCCGTGACATTGTACCGGTTGCCCGCCGGATCCGTCAAGGAACCGTGCTCCATCTTCAGGATGCGGCCGCACTTTCCGGCCAGGCGCGCGCTGTGGGTGACGAACAGGGTGGTCATGCCGCGCCGCCGGTGCAGGTCGGACAGAAGGGCGAACACGACCTCGGCGTTCCTCTCATCCAGGTTGCCCGTCGGCTCGTCGGCCAGGAGGAGCGCCGGGGAGCCGGCGATGGCGCGGGCGATGGCGACCCTCTGCTGCTCCCCTCCCGACAGCTCCGACGGCCGCCGGTCGGCGCACTCGCGCAGACCCAGCTCCTGCAGGAGGGCCAGGGCCCGATCCCGGGCCCTGACCCGGCCTTCCCCCCGGATCAGGAGCGGCATCATGGCGTTCTCCACGGCGCTGAATTCCGGCAGGAGGTGGTGGAGCTGAAAGACGAAGCCGAGATCGCGGTTGCGGTAGGCGGCGCGCTCTTGGGGCGGGGCGGCCGCTATGTCCTGCCCCCGGAACAGGATGGTCCCGGCGTCGGGACGGTCGATGGCGCCCACCAGGTGGAGCAGGGTGGTCTTGCCGGTGCCGGACTCTCCCAGGACGGCGACCATCTCCCCCCGCTCCACCTCGAGGTCGAGTCCGCGCAGCACCTCGACCCGGCGCCCCTCCTCCCCGAACGCCTTGTGCAGCCCGCGGCAGCGCAGGATCGGTCCTTGCGCCTCTCTACTCATAGCGGAGCGCCTCGGAGGGGTCGAGCCGGGCGGCCCGCCAGGAGGGGTACAGCGTGGCGAGAAACGAGACGCCCACGGTCAGAAGCGCGACCAGGGCCACGTCCAGCGGGCGGATGTGGAACGGGACATACGGGATGAAGTAGACGTCGACCGGCAGGGTGATGAGGCGGTAGCGATCGAGCAGCCACGCCAGCGCGACCCCGAGCACGATGCCGGCCGTGGTGCCGGCCATGGCGATGATCAGGCCCTGGAGCAGGAAGATGCGGCGGATTCCGCCGGGAGCCGCTCCCATGGCCACGAGCACCCCGATGTCCCTCACCTTTTCCATCACCATCAGGACCAGGATCGAAATGATGTTGAGGGCGGCCACGAGGACGATCAGGCCGATGGCGATCGACATGCCGAGCTTCTCGAGGCGCAGGGCCGAGAAGAAGGTGCGGTTCATCCGGATCAGGTCGTTCACGTAGTAGGCGCCTCCCATCTCCGCCTGGACCAGGCGCGAGGCCTCCTGCACGCGGCGCGGATTCCGGACGCGCGCTTCGATCGCCGTCGCCTGCAGGGACGACAGGCCCATGAACCCGCGGGCCGCCTGGAGCGAGATGTAGACCCGGCTGCTGTCATAGTCGTAGAAGCCGGCGTCGGCGACGCCCGCCACCTCGAACTCGCGGCTTCTCGGCACGGTCAGGAACGGCGAGACGCTGGCCTGCGCGATGATCACCCGCATGACGTCACCCGGGCCGACTCCCAGGTTGAGGGCGAGGTCCTTGCCGAGGATGGCGCGATCGCGGCCCCCGATGCCGGGGAGCGACAGGATGCCGAGATCGCCCCGCACCTGCGAAGCCAGGTCGGTGATCGATCGCTCGGCGTCCGGATCGACCCCTTTGATCAGCACCGCGGCGCCCGAGGCGTTCAGCTCACTCCGGGCCATTCCCTTCTCGTAGACCACCGGCGCCGCGGCCAGGATCGGCGCGCACGCCCGCAGGCGGGCCAGGGCCGACGGCACGTCGTCGAGCGGCCGGCCGCTCATCCCCGAGAACACCGTGAGGTGGGCGTTGGCCCCGAAGATCTTCGCCTGGATCTGGTCCTGGAACCCGGTCATCAGGGCCAGCACCACCACCAGAGCCGCCACCCCGACGATGACCCCCAGGACCGAGATCAGCGAAATGATGTAGATGATGGCCTGCTTGCGCCGCGCCAGCAGGTAGCGCCTGGCGATGAAGAGCGGGTAGGACATGGAGGGCGGCCCCAATCCGGGAAGACGCTCGAAGGCGCGTGATGGTACAGCGCCCCGGCAGGACAAATCAAGAAACGGGTGGATAATGGGGCCACCTTGGGAGGCCTTCCACTGGGCCACGATCGAATTCGCCATCCGGGCATCGCCACGGCGCTGGCCACGGCGCTTGCGACCACGCTCGGGCTGGCTCTGTCGGGGACGGCGTCCTCCCCCGCCGCGCCGCCCGCCAAGGACCCCGCTCCTCCGCTGGCCCCCTTGATCGAGAGGGCGACCGTCGAGCTGGTGCTGATCGAGGCATACGTCCAGGACAGCCGCGGCCGCCCGATCGAGGGCCTTCGCGTGGACGATTTCTCACTGAAGGTGGACGGCCACGATCGGCCGATCGCCTCCCTCGAGTTCAGGAGCGTCCCCGCCCCGGCGCAGGCGGCGGCGCCCGAGCCGGGCCGCCGGGCCGAAGGGATCGAGCCGGGCCCGGCACCCGGAAAGCGGTACCCCCGTCGCTTCATCCTGTTCTTCGAAGACCGGACCTCGTCGTACCAGAATCTCACTCAGGCCCGCCGGTGCGCGCAACGCTTCCTCGAGTCGGCCCTCCTGCCCGACGACCAGGTGGCGCTGGCGGCATTCGACCGGAGACTGCGGCTGTTGCAGGAGTTCACCGCCGACCGCGAGGCGCTGAAGCGGACGATCGAATCGAGCCTGGATGACTCCCGTCGCCATTCGGACTTCACCGCCGAGTCCGCGGATCGCGATGGCGAGTTCTCGCGCCTCCTCCACGGGGACGGCGGCCTTCCCCGGGAGAATGTGATGCAGGCCATCTTCCTGGCAACGTCCCACGCGCAGGAACAGACGCCCAAGATGCGCTCGGTTCTCGGCGCGCTCCGGACGCTGGTCGATTCACTCGCTCCCTACCCCGGCTACAGGGCGATCGTCTTCATGGGAGACGGCGTGCCGGAGAACCCGGCCGTGGACTACTTCGAGCGCCTGGCGCAGCGCGCGCCCGGGGCGGACCTGATGAACCGCGTCGCTTCGTTCGATCTGTCTCTCGAGATCAAGCAGCTTGCACACGAGGCCGCGGCCGTCGGCGTCACTCTGCACAGCGTGCAGACGACCGGACTCGCCACCGGTTCCGCGGAGGTGCGGGCCGCCTCCCGCCGCGGCAACACCCTGGCGACGCTCGCCCTGCAGACCGGAGGAACGGCATCCACGTCCAACGATTTCTTCCAGGCGCTGGTCGAAGCGGAAGCGGCCAGCCGGGCCTATTACCTCATCGGTTATGCCCCCGAAGGCCCCCCCGACGGCCAGTTCCACACCGTGCAGCTGCGCGTGAAGCGCAGCGGCGCGCGCCTGCGCTGGCGCCGCGGCTTCACCCGCCTGCTGCCCCAGGAGGCCCGCGGGCGCGCCATCGAGGCGGCCTATTTCCTTCCGGATCTCTACCCCGACCTGGGAATCGAGATCAGCGCCGTGGCCGGCCCCGGGGACGGGGGGGAGCGGATCGTCGACCTCGTCCTCCACCTTCCTCCGGGGCGGCCGCTCCTGGTCCCGCAGCCAGGCGGCCCCATCGCGCGCCTGGAGGTCGGGTTCGTCGTGATCGATGATACCGGCCGTGAGACCCTGCGGGCCGCCCGCCAGGTCCGGATCGCGCCCGGGGGAGACAGGGTGCTGCAACTGCCGGGAATCGACTTCTACAGCCGCGTCCGCCTCCCCCGCGGCGGCCAGACGGTCACGGCGGTCGTCGCGGACCAGGGTGGGGGCACGGTGGGGGCCGCCCGCCTGGCCATCCCTCAGGCGGCAGAGTCCACGGATGTCGTGGGGCTGTCGATCTATTCCCTCGGCGAAAAGAGCCTGTGGGTGGAAGTGCCGGCGGCGGCCGCACCCGCGCCGGAGCCCGCGTTCGAGGCGGTGACCGACTACAGGACCGGGCCGGCCCTCAAAACCACCTTCACCCTCGGCGAGCCGCTGGCGTATGGCTTCCGCCTCGAACGGCGGCAGCGGGCGACCGGCATCCGGCTGGAGATACGCGGCGGCCAGAAGGTCATGCGCAGCGTCCCCGTGCCGCAGGAAGGCCTGGGTTCGTACGGCGAGACAAGGCCGATGCCGGAGACGATCAAGATGCCCCTGCCGACCGAGGGCCTCCCGGCGGGCGATTACGTTCTGGCGGTGCGGCGAGAGCAGGGCGGCGACCTGGCCTCCGTCCCGTTCCGCCTGACGGCCCCGGCGGATGGAGCGGACTCCCGGGCGGGAAGCTGATCCCTCGGGCCGCGATCAGGGCTCGGCCCGCTCCTGCCGTTTCCTGGCGATCCACGACCCGTTCGTCGGCTGGCCCCCGGACAGGATGAAGCTCTGCCAGTTCCCCCGCAAGGTGCGCCCGTCGGGCGCCAGCATCCCTTCGAGGTCCGAGGAGCGCCCGAGCTTTGAATCGATCCGGTGCAGGAGCACCTTGCCGTCCACGAAGGTCCCCTGCAGGCTCCCCTTCCAGCCCCCTTCCAGGGTGTACTCGCCCGCCAGAAGAGTGCCGGACTGGCGGAGCATGAAGACACCCTTGTCCCCGCTCGGGAGGTAATGGACGTCCCACGAGCCGGTGAGGGACTCGGTGTCGGAGGGGAGCGTCTTTCTCAGGCGGCCGATGCGGTCCCCCAGGAGCTCGATGCGCGCGTGCGCGTCGCGGATCGCCTCGCGAATGCGGCGGGTCTCTCCGGACAGGACCTCGATCTCCTGCTCGGTCTTCTGGATGTCCTGCTCCCGCGCCAGGATCAGGGCCGCGTCTCCTTCAGCCCGGCCTTCCACCATCGCATCGAGATCGTCGTACAGGCGATGCAGCCGGCCGCGGGCGTCCTCGCGGGCCCGCGCCTGCTCGGAATGCCGCTGCAGGGACTCGTCCAGGCGCCTCTGCTCGATCTCCAGCTGCACCTTGAGGCTGTAGATGGCCGCCAGCTGCTCCTCCGGGCGCTTCAGGTCCTGTGCCCTGAAGCCCGGCGAGAGCCCCAGCAGAATGATCATGACGGCGGCCCGTTTCATCGCTCTCACGCCCTCCCCCCCTGCCCGGCGCCCCGCTGCAGGACCGCCTCGGCAATGCGCACCGCGTTCCGAACCGTTCCGCCCGCCAAGTCGTCGCACACGGCCCAGATCCAGAAGGCCGATTCACGCAGGCCCGGCCGGATGCCCCCGACCAGGACCCCGGCCATCCCCGCCCTCTCGACCGGCGTCGCCTTGTCGCCGCGCCGCTCGAACCGGATCTCGTCGCCGTCGTCGAAGCAGGCTGCCAGGTCGTCCGGGCCGCTGCCCGCTTCCAGCACCAGATGCGCCATGGCGGCGTGGCCATGAAACACCGGTACCTGGACGACCTGCACGCCGAGCGCGTAGCCGCCGCCGGTGACGCGCCGGACCTCCCCTTCGAGGTCGGTGCGGCCGGAGTCGTTCCCCCGCGTCTCCTCCCGAAACCAGCCCGGCATCAGGTTGAAGGCCATCTGCCGCCCGAAGACCTCCTTCGGCATCTCCTGAAAGCCGAACAGGCTGGCGGCCTGCCGGTAGAGCTCGTCGACCCCCCGCTCGCCGTAGTGCGACGCCGGCTGCAGGACCACCGCGACCGCCTCCTTGAGGCCGCAGCATCTCCGGACCGGCGCCAGGAGGGTCGACAGGAGCTGCGCGACCGGGTGCGGCGTGGCGATCACCCCGGGACCTGTGGCGATAGCCTCGGGATTGACCGAGGCGTTCACCAGCGGCACGTCCCCGGTGGCGCCCGCGGCGCCGGTCAGATCCACGGCCACGAAACCGGCGCGGCCCGCCCAGTCCAGGTAGCGGGCGCCGTCCGCGCGGCTGCCGCACAGAAAGGCGATGTCCAGGTTCTGCAGGGTGTCGATGTCCGGGGACGTCACCAGCATCGGCTCCCCCCTGAACTCCGTGAGGTTGGAATCGGGATCGGCGCTCGAGGTGAACAGGCGGACGGACGCGGCGGGGAACGATCGGGCCACGAGCTGGTCCTTGACCCCCTTGGCGGCCAGGGTCGTGGCGTCGAACAGGGCGACGTGCGCCCGGCGGCGGACCCGCACCGCTTCAGGAGACGCCATCACGGCCTCCTGCCGCGGCGGCGCGCGGCTCCTTCTGTGCGGACGAGGTGCGCAGTCGGGGGACCAGGCCGGAGAGCAGATAGGCGAAGCTCAGGAACAACCCGACCTCCTGGGGGTACCCGGCCGCGACGAAGAAGACGAGGGCCATGAGGATCACGACGATCCAGGGCACGCGGCGGCGCAGGTCGATCTCCTTGAAGGAACGATACCGCACCTTGCTGATCATGAGGACCGAGAGAGTCACGACCAGGCACATCACCAGGACCCCGGTGAGCCGGTCGGTCACCGGCTCCGGATCGTAGAAGACGCAGGCGGCGATGGCGCAGGCCGCGGCCGGCGTCGGCAGCCCCACGAAATAGCGCTTGTCCTGCGACGGCGCCTGGATGTTGAACCGCGCCAGTCGCGCCGCGCTGGTGGCCAGGAGGAGGAAGGGAGCCAGGGACCACGGCTTCGGCAACGATGACAGGGCCCAGATGTATGCCAGGAGCGCCGGGGCGATGCCGAACGAGATGACGTCCGCGAGGGAATCGAACTGCACCCCGAAGTCACTCGTCGTGCCGGTCAGGCGGGCCACCCAGCCGTCCACGCGGTCCAGCAGCGCCGCGATGAACAGCGCGATCGCCGCCCACTCGAACTCGCCATGGATGCTGCGCACGACGGCGATGTAGCCGCACAACAGGTTGCCGGTCGTGAACAGGCTCGGGATCAGGTAGGCGCCCCGCCGGAAGCGGGCCCGGTCCTTGAGCCGCGCCACGTCCCTCACGCCCCCGCTCCTCCTGCCGAGGCGCGGGTCGTGATCGGGAGTGCGCGCGCCATGACGGTCAGTCCGCCCCGGACCCGGTCGCCGACCGCCACCGCCGGCTCGACACCGGGGGGCAGGTGCAGATCGGTGCGCGATCCGAAGCGGATGAGCCCGATGCGCTCCCCGCGCCGCACGGCGTCACCGGTCCTCTTGGTGCAGACGATCCGCCGGGCCACGACGCCGGCCACCTGGGTGACGCCGTAGTCGCCGGCCTCCGAGGCAATCACCAGATGGTTGCGCTCGTTCTCCTGGCTCGCCCGCCCCTGCCAGGCGGGGTGGAAACGTCCGGGCGTGTGGAACACCTCCCGCACCGTCCCGGTCACCGGCGACCGGTTGATGTGACAGTCGAACAGCGACAGGAACACCGAGATCCGCGCCCCTCCCGGCCCGCTCCGCACTTCCGTGATCCGCCCGTCGGCGGGCGACAGCACCAGCCCTTCTCCCTCCGGCGGGATCCGGGTGGGGTCGCGGAAGAAGAACAGGACGAACAGGACAAGGAGGGCGACGGGGAGCGCTCCCCAGGGGCCCAGGGCGTATCTGAGAAGAATTCCCTCGCCCAGAAGGAACAGGAGGAACGGGACCGCCTGTCTTGCCACCGGCACCTGTGCCCCCCCGTCGAGAAAGGGGCGCCTGCCGCACCGCCCCTTCGCCGTATGCGGACCCGATCCCCCGGTCTCCTAGGACCGGACGCCGGCGCCGCTCGCGCGCTCCATGTACTGCCGGAGGATGGCTTCCATGCGATCCTTGAGGTGCAGCTTCTGCTTCTTGATGTTGACGCTTTCGACCCGCTCGGTCTCGTCGAGGACGGCCTTCCCCTGGAGCTCCTGAAGACGGGACTCACAACTGGCGTGCTCCGCCAGCAGCTTTCGATATTCCTCGTTGCTTTCCGAAAGGGTCCGCTTCAGGTCCTCCTGGATGTGCACCATCGGCCTAGACCTCCTGATTTTGAAGGGCGTTCGAGCGAAGGCGGTTGAATCGCACAGGCGTCCATGTTTACGCCCAAGTCTATCACCCCGGATCGGCCCGTGCAAGGGTTCCCGGGGCTGTCCCCCCGGCAAGCGAGGCGGGCCACACCGCGGCGCGGGGGCGTCTCGGAGCGCGCCCGCTGCCGCGGCATTTCAGCGGCCGGGCGCGCGAGAGTCGAGGGGCGCCGCGCCGGTAGGCGTCCTGTGCCGATCCCGGCGCGGCGACCCCGTCCCCCGCGCCGCGCAGCGGTTCCGCCCCCTGGGGGTAGGGATCCGTCATCATGCCGTCCGGGGCTCGATCCGGCGCCACATGACGATCGCATCTTCATGGGTGTCCGTGTAGTACTGCTTGCGGCGCCCGACGGGAATGAACCCGGCCCTGCGGTAGAGGGCCAGCGCCGCCCCATTGCTCGGCCGCACTTCCAGAGTCACCTCGCGGCAGCCCTGGGACGCGGCGTGCTCCAGCAGGAAGCGGAGGAAGCGGGTCCCCACGCCCTGCGCGCGGGCCCGGGGATGGACGGCGATGTTGTTGATCCTCATCTCCTGATCGACGATCCAGACGCAGGCGAAGGTGACGACCGGGGGGTCCGCCCGGGTCCTTCCGACGAACAGGCTGGCATACGGATTCTCGAGGAGCTCGTAACGGAAGGAGGACTCGCCCCAGGGGATCGGAAACGACTGGTTTTCGATCTCCATCACCCCGGGGATATCCTCCAGTGACATCGGGGCGATGGTGAACGCCCCGATCCGCTCCCTTATCCTGCGCGGCTTGGCGATCATCGGCGCGCCGCCTCTGCGTCCGAAGGCCGGACGTAGTTCGGGCGCAGGTCACCCGGGCGATAGCCAGCCCCGGGCCGGAGCGTCCGGCAGCCCCAGAGGGCAAGGCCCCCTGCGAGAGGCGGCTGGGGCTCGATCACCTCCAGGTTCATGCCGTCTTCGCGGGCGGCCTGCGCCAGTGTGGCCGCCGCGTCCCCGACCGCCGCCACGCCGCCGCCCCGCACCTCCCGCACCAGATCCGACGGGCGCCAGGATCGATCGGCCGTAACCCGGCCGACCCCGCCCGCTTCCAGACGGAAGACCGCGGCGTATACCTCCCCCCGGCCGGCCTCGATGGCCACGCACAGGCGCGGCGCGGGGGGGGCTTCCGGCGACAGAGTGGCGAGCGCCAGCGCCTCGAGCGTGGACATGCCTCCGAGGGGCAGGTCCAGAGAATAGGCCAGTCCCTTGGCCGTCGCCATCCCGATGCGCACCCCGGTGAACGAGCCGGGGCCCACGGTGACCGCGATCCCGGAAAGGTCGGACGGCCGCAGCCCCGCCCCGGCGAGCAGCGCGTCGATGCGGGCCAGCAGGTCGCCCGCGTGGCGGCCGCGCCCGTCGAGGCTCATGAGGGCCGCGATCTCATCCCCGCGCGCCAGCGCCACGCTGGCGCGGCTCGTAGCCGTGTCGATGCCGAGGACAGTCATATCGAAGCAGGGTCTCAGCCCGCCGACAGGCCGCCGCGGCGCAGGAACTCCGTAACCTGCGCCTCCTGATGGTCCCATTCGAGGAGGAAGACGGCCCCGACCTCGTAGCGCTTCGGCTGGCCCTCGATTTCCTCCATGCGCACCACGCGGGCGCGCAGCGTCACGCGCGCCTGGTCGCGACCGTCCTGGCAGACGATCACCAGCTCGTCGCCGATGGCGAACGGCCTGTCGCTCTCGAACAACAGGCCGCTCCGGCTGATGTTCAGCGGGGCCTCGGATTCCTCCCGGAAATCCGCGCTGGCCCGGTCGGCCGGAGTTACCCGGATCTGCACCTGCTGCCGCGACACGTCGAACCGGATGTAGTTGCGGCGCTCGCGGTAGAAGACCCCGACCGAGTTCCCGCCCCGCGCCTTGGCCTGGTGCATGGCCTCCTCGGCGCGCCGGACCAGGCGGTCCGGCATCGCCGCGTCCGCCGGGTACTTGGCCATGCCGATGGTGACGGTCATGGCGATCGGGCGGCCGTCGATGTCCCGCCGCAGGAAGTGGCGCTCCATCTCCTTGCGGATCCGTTCGGCCACCAGAAAGGCCCCCATGCGCTCGGTCTCCGGGAGAATCAGGCCGAACTCCTCGCCGGCCAGGCGCGCGGCCATGTCGATGTCGCGGATCTTGTTCTTGATGAGGATCGCCACTTCGCGCAACAGGATGTCCCCGACCAGATCGCCGTGCCGGTCGTTGATCTCGCGGAAGTCGTCGATGTCGAGGTAGAGCACCGTCAGCTCCAGCTTGTAGCGCTTGGCCCGCCGGATCTCCTTCTGCAGCGCCGACAGGAACTGGCGCGCATTCCAGAGCCCCGTGCGCGCATCGATCGGCGACGCCGGGTCCTGCCGGTCGGCGAGCGACAGATCGATGATGCGGGGGCTGGTCAGCTGCCGGTTGACGTTGACGAAATAATCAAGCACCGCGACCCGCAGGCCGACGCTGCGCTGCAGCAACTGCCCGAGCTTCTGCCGGTGCTTGAGCACCTCCTCCCAGTGGAGGCGGGCCTCGGACTCCTCGAAGGCCAGGCCGGTCAGGATGAGCAGCAGAGCCGCGTAGACCTGGAGCCCGCTCTGCGTCCTGATCTGGTCCAGGCGCTTCAGGATCCTTTCTTCATTGTGGGCATCCTCCCGCAGGATCTCGGCCAGCTCCTCGCGATGGCGCGACGCTTCCGCCAGCGTGATCACCGGGTCTCCCCGGCCGCGCCGGGCCCGATCCCGGACAGGACGCCTGCGACCCGCAGCCCGGCGTCCGCCGGGAAGGCCACGGCGGCCCTCCAGGGGGCCTGACCGGGCACCGGCCCGTCGGCCACGCGCAGGACGCGCGAGGGGATCGCCACGGACGCCGGGGGCGCGGCGCCTTGCCGGAGCGCCAGGATCACCTCCGCACCCGGATCGATCCGCTGGTGAACGGTCAGCAGGGCCCCTCCCAGAGAGAGGTCTTCGAGGACGATGACCGACTCGACGCCGTCCCGGCGCAGCCGCGCCGGCAGCGAGGGTCCCACCGTCGAGCGCGCGTGGGCGCGGCGCTCCTGACGGTACAGCGCCTGCCCGGCGCCCGTGCGCCGCGCCGTCCGGATCGCCTCCCGGGCCGACCTGGTCAGTTCGACGGCGTCGGCGGCCGGGCCCGCGCACGACGCCACGCCGGCGCACCAGGCCGCGCCGGTCGCGGCCAGGAGCGAGCGGCGAAAGCGCCCGGCGGCCAGGAGGCCCTGTCTTCCCCCGGTGCAGGGAAGGAGGATGATGAAGTCGTGCGGCGGCACGCTGCCGATGAAATCGACGTCGCGCGCGCTGTCGCAGAGCCCCAGTCGGGCCGCCTCCAGGGCGTCCGCGGCCGCGTCCAGCCGGCCTTCCGGCGACAGCGCCACGACCGCCAGCGGCCGGCCGGATCGCCCCGCCCGGCGCGCTTCCCGGCGCAGCGCCTCCTCCAGCGGGAGAGCGGCCACCCCGGGGCCGCATCCGGTGGCGGCAGCGCCGGAGCGGAAAACCGGTTCGCGCAGCGTGCGGTCGACCTCATGGAGCAGGTCGCAGGCCGCCACGGCGAACCCCGGGTCCCGCCCCATCAACCCTTCCAGGCTGGACCGGTGCCTGTCGATGGCCAGGACCAGGGAACCCGCCTCGTCCTCCGGGCGATCGAGCGCCGCGGCGCAGCCCAGGACGGCGCGGAACGGCTCGATCGGATGCCGGGCGGCGAGGGCTTCGATCGCCCCGGCCAGACCGTCGCCCCTGGCGGCGGGGTCGCCAAGGACCTTCCGGATATCGTCCTGGACGGTGCGTCTCAGGTCCCGCGGGTCCACAGGTCCCCTCATAGGAGCGTGCGCGGCGATGTTAATGACTCCCCCGGAGGCTGTCAACAAATGGCCAAGGGGAAAAGATTTTGACAATTCCCTGACTGCGCCTTATATTACGAGCAGTTGTTTTGAGACAGAGGAAGACATGGCCTACCAAAGAGATACGCCCCATTCCCCCACCCGAGACACGACCGGCGATCGTGAGGTGAGACAGGTGCCGACAGGCTCTGAGATCGTGAACATGATCGGCAGGCTCCAGGACCTCCGGGGCTTCAAGGACCAGCACTGGGAAGGCGGCTTCGAAGACTACCTCCAGATCGTCCGCCACAACACCAGGGTCACGCGCACGGCGTTCCAGCGCATGTACGACATGATCCTGTCCAAGGGAACGCGGGAGTATTACGAGTACAAGAAGAAGATCATCCACTACAACTTTTTCGACGACAAGGACCACGGCGGTGTCGACGCGATTTTCGGGTTGGACATTCCGCTGATGAAGCTCGTGAACGTCTTCAAGTCGGCCGCGCAGCGCTACGGCACCGAGAAGCGCGTGCTGCTCCTGCACGGGCCGGTCGGGTCCTCCAAGTCGACGATCGTGCGCCTCCTGAAGAAGGGCCTGGAAGACTACTCGCGCACGCCGGAAGGGGCGCTCTACACGTTCACCTGGGTGCTGCCGGCCGAGATCGGCCGCAAGAGGTCGGATCAGAGCGAGGTCCTTTCCTGCCCGATGCACGAGGAGGCCCTGCACCTCGTCCCGGAGGGGCTGCGCCCCGAGGTCCTGCGGATGCTGAACGAGGGACGCCCGGAGGGCGATCGGGTGCTGATCGAGGGGGACCTCTGCCCGGCCTGCCGCCAGAACTACAAGGATCTCAACCTGCGCTACGGCGGCGACTGGACCAAGATCGTCTCGCACGTGCGGGTGCGCCGACTGATCCTGTCGGAGAAGGACCGGGTCGGCATTGGCACCTTCCAGCCCAAGGACGAGAAGAACCAGGACTCGACGGAGCTCACCGGCGACATCAACTACCGCAAGATCGCCGAGTTCGGCTCCGATTCCGATCCGCGGGCCTTCAACTTCGACGGCGAGTTCAACGTGGCCAACCGCGGCCTGATCGAGTTCATCGAGGTCCTGAAGCTCGAGGTCGCCTTTCTCTACGATCTCCTGGGCGCCTCGCAGGAGCACAAGATCAAGCCAAAGAAGTTCGCCCAGACCGACATCGACGAGGTGATCATCGGACACACGAACGAGCCGGAGTACCGCAAGCTCCAGCACAACGAGTTCATGGAGGCGCTGCGGGACAGGACGGTGAAGATCGACATCCCGTACATCACCAAGCTGTCGGAGGAGATCAAGATTTACGAGAAGGACTACAACCCCGGGCGCATCAAGGGCAAGCACATCGCGCCGCACACCCTCGAGATGGCGGCCATGTGGGCCGTCCTGACGCGCCTCGAGGAGCCCAAGAAGGCCGACCTGACTCTGATGCAGAAGCTGCGCCTGTACAACGGCAAGACCCTTCCCGGCTTCACCGAGGACAACATCAAGGAGCTGCGCAAGGAGGCCTCGCGCGAGGGGATGGATGGCATCTCGCCGCGCTACATCCAGGACAAGATCAGCAACGCCCTGGTCTCCGACAAGGGGGAGGGGTGCATCAATCCGTTCATGGTCCTGAACGAGCTGGAGTCGGGGCTCAGGCACCACTCGCTCATCACCTCGGAGGAGCTGCGCAAGCGCTACCGCGACCTGCTGGGGAACGTCAAGCAGGAGTACGAGGACATCGCCAAGAACGAGGTGCAGCGCGCCATCTCCGCCGACGAGGAGGCGATCGCCCGCCTGTGCAGCAACTACATCGACAACGTCAAGGCCTACACGCAGCGCGAGCGCGTGCGCAACAAGTACACCGGCCAGGACGAGGAGCCGGACGAGCGGCTGATGCGGTCGATCGAGGAAAAGATCGACATCCCCGACAACCGCAAGGACGACTTCCGGCGCGAGATCATGAACTACATCGGCGCCCTGGCCGTCGAGGGCAAGTCCTTCAACTACAAGACCAACGAGAGGCTCCACAAGGCGCTGGAGCTGAAGCTCTTCGAGGACCAGAAGGACTCCATCAAGCTGACCTCGCTGGTCTCCTCGGTCGTGGACAAGGACACCCAGGAGAAGATCGACGTGGTGAAAAGCCGGCTGAAGAAAGACTACGGCTACTGCGACATCTGCGCCACCGACGTCCTGCACTACGTGGCCAGCATCTTCGCCCGGGGTGACGCCCGCGACTGACGGGCGGCAGCACGCAGGGACCATGCCCCCGCCGGGCCGCGGCCGGACGGCCGCCGGGCGCCCCGCAGGAGCTTTCCTGTCGGAGGGGGGATCGGGATGATCCTCAGGATCGAGCAGGACCACAACCGCTTCAAGCAGATCATCCGCGGGCGGATCAAGAAGGAGCTCAAGAAGTACATTTCGAGCGGCGAGCTGATCGGCCGCCGCGGCAAGGACTACATCTCGATCCCCCTCCCCCAGATCCGCATCCCGCAGTTCATCTACGGCCCCAAGCAGACCGGGGGCGTCGGCCAGGGCGAGGGGGCGATCGGCACCGTCCTGGGGGCCGGGGAGGTCGAGGGCGGCAAGCGCGAGGCCGGAAACCAGCCGGGCGAGCACCTTCTGGAGGTGGACCTGTCGCTGGACGAGCTGGCCGAGATGCTCGGGGAGGAACTCGAGCTCCCCGAGATCAGGCCCAAGGGTCGCAAGAACATCATGTCCGCGAAGGACCGCTACACGGGCATCTCCCGCTACGGCCCCGAGACGCTGCGGCACTTCAAGCGCACCTACAAGGAGACCCTCAAGCGCAGCATCTCCACCGGCACCTACCGTTCCGACCACCCCGTCCTCATCCCGATCCGCGCCGACAAGCGCTATCGCTCCTGGAAGAGCGCCGTCATGCCGCAGGCGAACGCAGTGATCATCTACATGATGGACGTCTCGGGCTCGATGGGCGAGGAGCAGAAGGAGATCGTGCGCATCGAGTCGTTCTGGATCGACACCTGGCTGCGGCACCACTACAAGGGGGTGGAGATCCGCTACATCATTCACGACGCCGAGGCGCGCGAAGTCGACCGCGACACGTTCTACCACACTCGCGAGTCGGGGGGCACGGTGATCTCGGCGGCCTACAGGCTGTGCTCCCGGATCATGGAGACGGACTACCCTCCCGAGGAATGGAACATCTACTGCCTGCACTTCTCCGACGGCGACAACTGGTCGCAGGGGGACACCGAGGAGTGCATCACCCTCCTCAAGTCCCAGGTCCTGCCGCGCGTCAATCTGTTCTGCTACGGCCAGGTGGAGAGCCCTTACGGCACCGGCCAGTTCCTGGTGGACCTCAAGGAGGCCTGCGCGGACGACGAGCGCATCGCCCTGTCGAAGATCGAGAACAAGGACGGCATCTACCAGTCGATCAAGGAATTCCTGGGACGGGGGCGCTGAAGGTGGCCAACCTGCCGAAAAACCTGCAGGAGCTTCAGGAGGAGATCGAGGGGCACGCCCGCTCCTTCGGGCTCGACTTCTTCCCGGTGATCTTCGAGCTCCTGGACTACCGGGGGCTCAACCAGGTCGCGGCCTTCGGGGGCTTTCCGACGCGCTACCCCCACTGGCGCTTCGGCATGGAGTACGAATATCTGCAAAAGTCGTACTCCTACGGCCTCTCGAAGATCTACGAGATGGTCATCAACAACGACCCCTGCTATGCCTACCTTCTGGAGTGCAACCAGATCGTCGACCAGAAGCTGGTCATGGCGCACGTCTATGCCCACTGCGACTTCTTCAAGAACAACCTGGCGTTCTCCAAGACCAACCGCAAGATGATGGACGTGATGGCCAATCACGCGACGCGCATCCGCCGCTACATGGACTCCCACGGCGTCGAGGCGGCCGAGAACTTCGTGGACGGCTGCCTGTCGCTCGAGAACCTGATCGACCCCCATTCCCCCTTCATCGTGCGCGAGCGCGCCAGGGATCGGGAGGGGGCCGAAGATGAGAAGCCCGCCATTCGTCGCATGAAGAGCAAGTCGTACATGAACGACTTCATCAATCCCCCGGAGTTCATCGAGGCGCACAGGAAGAAGCTGGAGGAGGAGGCCAGGCGCAAGAAGCGCTTCCCCGAGACGCCGCAGCGCGACGTCCTGAAGTTCCTGATCGAGCACTCGCCCCTGGAGAACTGGCAGCGCGACGTCCTGTCGATCGTCCGGGAGGAGGCCTACTACTTCGCGCCGCAGGCGCAGACCAAGATCATGAACGAGGGTTGGGCGACCTACTGGCACTCGAAACTGATGACCGAGAAGGTCCTCACCGACGCGGAGATCATCGACTACGCGGACCACCACTCCGGCACGCTGGGCGGGAGGAGCGGCCGGCTGAACCCCTACAAGCTCGGGGTCGAGCTGTACCGCAACATCGAGGAGCGCTGGAACAAGGGACGCTTCGGCAAGGAATTCGACGACTGCGAGGACCTGGTCGAGCGCGCCCGCTGGGACCGCAGGACGGGACTCGGCCGGGAGAAGATCTTCGAGGTCCGCCGGCACTGCACCGACGTGACCTTCATCGACAACTATCTGACCGAGGACTTCTGCCGCGAGCACAAGCTGTTCATCTACGATTTCAATCCCAAGACCGGCATGTATCAGATCAGCGATCGGGACTTCAGGAAGGTCAAGCAGCGCCTTCTCTTCCAGCTCACGAATTTTGGCCAGCCGTTCATCTACGTCGTGGACGGGAATTTCCGGAACAAGGGCGAGCTCCTGCTGCAGCACAAGTTTGAGGGGGCCGAGCTGAAGCACGACTACGCCCGCGACACCCTGCGAAACATCCAGCGGATCTGGGGACGCCCGGTCAACCTGGAGACCCAGGTCGACGAAAAAGCCCGCCGCATCAGCTTCGACGGCGAGGAGTTCGAGGCGAAGGACATTTCGGACAAGGTGGCGTGATGGACGGCACACCGGATACCGCGCACACGGCTCCCGCCCTTCCTGCTTCCCCGGGGTCGGCCGAGCCGCGCGAGGCGCGGCAGTCGATCTGGGCCTTCGGCGGCGGCAAGGGCGGCGTCGGGCGCTCCCTCCTGGCGGCGAACCTGGGGATCCAGCTGGCGCGCGCCGGGCGGCGGGTGGTCCTGATCGACCTCGACCTGCAGGGCTGCAATCTGCAGACCTTCCTCGGGTACCAGCGCCTGCCGCGCTCGCTCTCCGACCTGGTCTCGGGGAAGGCGGCGCTCCTGTCGCAACTGGCCTGCGAGACCCCGACGTCCCATCTCCGGATCATCGGCGGCCTCCAGCGCGGCGAGCTGCGGGATGACCCGGTGGCGTTCGTGCGCCAGGTGGCCGGCCAGTTCAGCACCCTGTCCGCCGACCACGTCCTGATCGACTGCGGATCCGGGCGCTGGCCGGCGTCGGTCGCCGCTTTCGCGGAGGCGACGATCGGCATCCTGGTCACCACGCCGGAGCCCGCGGCCCTCGAGTCGACCTACCTGTTCACGGAGGCCTACCTGCGCTGGTGCGTCGTCCGCGCCGTCACGGGCGAGAAGATGGCCGCCGTCCACGCGCGCCTGCAGGAGACCGGGGTCGATCCCGCGGGCCTCAGCTTCCGCGGCCTCATGACCCGGCTGCAGGACATCGATGCGGCCTCGCGCGACGCGATCGCCGCCGTCGTCAGGCGGACCCGCCTCGAGCTGCTCCTGAACCAGGTGCGCACCGAGGCGGACGAAGAGGCGGCCGCGTGCCTGGCGAGCGGCTTCAGGAAATGTTTCGGCGTCAACCTGTCGACCGCCGGCATCATCGAGCATGACCTGTCGGTCCTGCAGGCGGTGCAGAAACGGCGGCCGCTGTCGCAGCAGTACCCGAACGCCGCATCCACCAAGGAAATCTCCCGCGCCGCCGCGCGGCTGCTCTCGGCGGGCGTCGGCCCCCGGCGTGATCCGGACGAAGAGTGGGACGACTTTGAGGTGCTCGACCACTACCGTGTTCTGGAGGTCGTCCCCAAGGCCTCTCCGAAGGAGGTCCAGTCGGCCTATCAACTCTTGAAGCGGACCTACGACCCCGACACGACCTGCCTGTCCCCTCTCATGGACGCACCGGGCCTGCGCGACCTGCAGGCCCGGATCGAGGCCGCCTACCGGACGCTCATCTTCCTGGAGAGCCGGTCCGATTACGACCGGCGGCTCCTGGGTTCGGGCGCGCTCAGGGAGGACCAGGTGCGCGGGCTGCACGCCGGGTCCGGAGCGCCGGGTCAGGCCCCCGAGGCACTGGAGCTGGCGGGCGGACAGGCGGTCACATCTGCACCCGGCGCGGCCCCCGCGGCCCCGCCCGGGCCCCCCCTTGCGGCCGTGCCCGGCACACCCGCCACCGCGCCCCCGGAGACCTCCGGGCCCGGTGCCGAAGGGCCACCTGCGGCCGAGTCTGTATCCGGTGCCGCCCTCCCGGCCGCCGTGGATGCATCCGGGACGGCCCGCCCGCAGGACCCCGCGCCCCACCCGATACCGGGCAGCGGGGCTGAGTTGCGCGAGGCCCGGCAGCGCCTGCACCTGGCGGTCGAGACCATCGCCGAGAAGACCAAGATCCGGCGCGCCTACCTGCAGGCGATCGAGGAGGAACGAT
>JACOUZ010000132.1 GCA_016177515.1 Acidobacteriota bacterium | reverse complement strand
CGGCTACATCGGCCCGTACTGCATCCTCGGCGGGGGAGGCGGGATCACGCTGGGCCGCAACGTGACCCTCGGCGCGTCCGTGGACCTCCTGGCCGAGAACCACCGTTTCGATTCGACCGAGGCGCCGATCAACCAGCAGGGAGTGAGCCGGCAGGGGATCACCGTCGAGGACGACTGCTGGATCGGCAACAAGGCGGTCGTCCTGGACGGCGTGACGATCGGCCGCGGCTCCGTGATTGGCGCCGCTGCGGTCGTGACGCGGGACGTTCCGGCGTATTCGGTCGCGGCAGGCAACCCCGCCCGGCTGGTGCGCAGCCGGCTGCGCGAGGAGCAGGGCGCATGACGCCCGCCGCATCGCCCGTCACGGTGCTTTTCGTGCAGCCCACTTCCGAGGTGGGCGGATCGGATCTGGCGCTTCTGCGGCTGGTGATGGGGCTCGACAGGACGATGGTCCGGTCCATCGTCGCGCTGCCGGCCCCGGGGCCGCTCGTGTCGCGGATCGAGAGCCACGGGGCCACCGTGCGCTTCGTTCCGATGCCACCCCTCCGGGGGACCCTGAATCCCTGGACGCAGGGGCGCTTCGTGGCCGGCTTCCCGTCAGCGGTCCGGGCCCTGCGGACGATCATAAGACGCGATCGGGTGGACATCGTCCACAGCAACTCCCTGTTCACGCTTTACGGCGGGGCGGCGGCGCGATCGGCCGGCGTGCCGCACGTCTGGCACGTGCGGGAGATCCTGAGGCGGCGCACACCCGTGCGGGCGGTGCTCTTCGGACTGGTCCGCCGCTGGGCCACGGAGACGATCGCCATGTCGAGCGCCGTGGCCCGGATGCTCGCGGAGGGGCGCCTCCCGGCCCGGTCGCGGGTCATTCCGGACGGGATCGATCTTTCCCAGTTTCACCCCGGCGTCGGCGGCGGCCGTATCCGCAAAGAGCTGGGCGTTCCAGGAGACGCGCCCCTGGTGTCGTTCATCGCCCGCCTCGACCCCTGGAAGGGTCTCGAGGTGTTCCTGCGCGCCGCGCGCATCGTCAGGGACCATCTGCCCGGGGCGCGCTTCCTGGTCGCCGGGGGAGAGATCCCGACGCACGCCGATTACGCCGGGCGCATGCGGGCGCTCGCCTCCGGGCTGGGCCTCGGCCCGTCCATCCACTTCACCGGTTGGACCTACCGGCTGGACGACATTCCGGAAGTCCTGGCCGCCTCGAGCGTCCTGGTACACGCCTCCATCGAGCCCGAGCCGTTCGGGCTGGTCCTGATCGAGGCGATGGCCTGCGCCCGGCCGGTGGTCGCGACCGCGGCCGGCGGCGTTCTCGACATCGTCGACGACGGGACGACCGGCATCCTGGTGACGCCCGGGGAGGCCGGGGAGACGGCACACGCCGTCCTGCGGATCCTTTCCGACCCCGCCCTGGCAGCCATGATGGGTCGCACCGGCCGGCGCAAGGCGGAGCGGGAGTACGACCTGCCCACCTACGCGCGCCGGGTGGAATCGGTCTACCGGAGCGTCCTGTCCGGAGCGAGAGCGGCATGAAGGTCGTGATTCTCTGCGGTGGCAAGGGGACGCGCCTGCGGGAGAAGGCCGAGGAGATCCCGAAGGTGCTCGTCGAAATCGGCGGCCGGCCGATCCTCTGGCACATCATGAAGTCTTTCTCGGCCCACGGGTTTCACGAGTTCATCCTGTGCCTCGGTCACCTCGGCCAGAAGGTGAAGGAGAGCCTGATCGAGGATTCCGGCTGGAAGCGCGGGGACTGCCGGCTGCAGCTCCGTCCGGCCGAAGGCCCGCGGGTCACGCTGCTCGACTCGCCCGATCCGTGGGACATCGTGTTCGCCGACACCGGGCTGGAGACGAATACGGGCGGCCGCATCAAACGCATCCAGAAGTACGTCCAGGACGAGGACTTCATGGTGACATACGGCGACGGCCTGTCGGACCTGGACCTCGGCCGACTGGCCGAATTCCATGGCCGGCACCGCAAGATCGCCACCGTCACCGCGGTGAATCCTTCCTCGACATTCGGGATCATGTCCGTCGAAGACGACGGGCGGGTGTCGGCATTCCAGGAGAAGCCCCGGCTCGGCTCCTGGATCAACGGGGGGTTCTTCGTGTTCCGGCGCGACGTCTTCGACTACCTGGACGACGCGAGCGTTCTGGAGAGGGAGCCGCTGCAGCGCCTGGCGCGCGACGGGCAGCTCAGCGCCTTCCGGCACGAGGGGTTCTGGGCCTGCATGGACACCTACAAAGACAATCTGATGCTCAACCAGATGTGGGAGACCGGAACGGCCCGCTGGAAGGTGTGGAGCCGATGAGCCAGCCGATCGCGGCCTGGAAGGAAGCGAACGTCCTGGTGACCGGCGCCGGCGGGTTCGTCGGGGCCTGGCTGGTGCAGGCGCTCGCGGGCCGGGGCGCGACCGTCGTGGCGCTCCTGCACGATCGACAGCCGGTGTCCGGCCTGGAGGCCCTCGGCTGCGAGCGCAAGGCCGTCGTGGTGCACGGCTCGGTGACCGGCGCCGCCCTGATGAACCGCCTCCTGAGCCGCTACGAGATCGACACGGTCTTCCACCTGGCCGCGCAGCCGATCGTGGGTGCCGCGAACCGCTCGCCGGTGCCGACCTTCGAAGCCAACATCCGCGGGACCTGGACGGTGCTCGAGGCGTGCCGCCGCTGTCCGACAATCCGCCGCCTGGTGGTGGCCTCGAGCGACAAGGCCTACGGCGATCACGACCGCCTCCCGTACACGGAGGATCACCCGCTTCTGGGGCTCAACCCCTACGACGCCAGCAAGGCGTGCGCCGACGTCCTGGCCCGTTCCTATCACAAGGCCTTCCGCACGCCGGTGGGCGTGGTGCGCTGCGCCAACATCTACGGGGGAGGCGACCTGAATTTCTCCCGGGTCGTCCCCGGAACCATCCGCTCGGCGCTTCGGGGCGAGGACCCGATCGTGCGCAGCGACGGGACGCCCATCCGCGAGTACCTCTACGTCGAGGACGCCGTGAGCGCGTATCTGAGCGTGGCCGAGGGGCTCGAGGACCCCGAAGTGGCCGGACAGGCGCTCAACTTCGGCACCGGCCGGCCCACCTCCGTCCAGGAGCTGGTGAAGGCGATTCTGCAGACCGCGGGACGCAGCGACCTCAACCCCAGGATCCTCGGCAGCGGCAGGCTCGAGGGGGAGATCGACAAGCAGTACCTGTCGAGCGAGCGGGCGGGCCGGATCCTCGGCTGGTCAGCCGCGGAGTCGCTGGAATCGGGGCTCAAGAAGACGGTCGCGTGGTACGCCGGCTTTCTCGGCAAGGGCCGCGCGAGGGATGCGCGATGAGCGCCGTGGGGCGGCCCGCGGTGTCCGTCGTCATCGTCAACTTCAACGGGGGCGGGCTGCTCCTCGAGTGCCTGGCGCGCCTCCTGGAGCG
>JACOUZ010000120.1 GCA_016177515.1 Acidobacteriota bacterium | reverse complement strand
CTGCCCGAGTCCGGCGTCGCCATCCTGTGCGCCACGCTCCTGTTCATAGCACCCGTCGACTGGCGGGCGCGCCGGTTCGCCCTCTCCTGGGAGGACGGGCGGCGGGTCAACTGGGGGATCATCCTGCTGTTCGGCGGGGGACTGTCGCTCGGTACTTTGGCCGACGCGGCCGGCGTCGCGTCATGGGTCGGAGCGGGGCTTCAAGAGATCGGCCTGGCGCGGTCGCCCGCCGGACTCCTGTTCTGCGCCGTGGCCCTGACGATCGTGATCAGCGAGTTCGCCTCCAATACCGCCGCGGCCGCCCTCCTGGTCCCGATGGTGATCGCGGCGGCCGAGGCGGCCGGGTTCGACCCGGTGCGCCCCGCCCTCGGCGTCGGGCTGGCAGCCACCTGCGGGTTCATCTTTCCGGTGTCGACGCCCCCCAACGCCATCGTCTTCGGGACCGGGCTCGTCCCGCTGCGCCGGATGATCCGCGCCGGCATCCTGCTCGACCTCACGTCCCTCGTCGTGATCTGGGCGGGGCTCCTCCTCCTGACGCCGGTGCTGCCCCGCTGATGCGCGGCGCCCGTCTCACGATGCGGCTCGGCGTTGCGCATGTGCCTTGTTCTCCCGGACGGCCTCTGCTACGCTTGCGGCTCGAAACTCCACGCCAGAGCGGGAAGCGCCGATGCGCGGATACAGGAACACTCTCAAGCCGCTGAACATCCTGCCGCCCGAAGCGGAAGAACGCGTGCACCGGGCGGCGCTCCAGATGCTGCGCGACCACGGCGTGATCTTCGAGGATCCGCGCGCCGTCGATCTGTTCCGCCGGGCCGGTCTCAAAGCAGATAGCTCGGACCAGCGGGTGTTTTTCCCGCCGGAGTTCGTCGAGGAGCAGATCAAGAAGGCCCCGTCCCGGTTCACCATCCACGCCCGCAACCCCGAGCACAACGTGGTCATCGGCGGCGACAACCTGGTGTTCGCGCCGGTGAGCGGGCCGCCGTTCGTGGCCGACCGCGAGGGCGGACGGCGCGAGGGGACTCTCAAGGACCAGAACGACCTGGTGCGGCTGTCGGAGGTGCTCGACGTCATGCACCACGGCTGCCCGGAGGTCGCCTGCAGGGACTTGGCGATCGAGACGCGCCACCTGGACATGCTGTACTGGCAGATCCGCCTGAGCGCCAAGGGGATGATCGGCGACGCCTGGAGCGCGCTCCGGGCGCGCGACCACATCGACATGATGGCGATCCTGTTCGGCGGCCGGGACAAGATCCTCGACCGGCCGGTTTTGACCGGGATCATCAACTCGAACAGCCCCCTGCGTTACGACTCCAACATGGCGGAGGGGCTGATCGAGTACGCCGCCGCGGGGCAGGTGAACATCATCACCCCGTTCATCATGGCCGGGGCGACGAGCCCGGTGACCCTGGCGGCCGCGGTCGCGCAGCAGAACGCGGAGTGCCTGTCGGCCGTCGTCCTGGCGCAGATGGTGCGCCCGGGGGCGCCGGTCATCTACGGGTCGTTCCTGACCGGCCTGGAAATGCGCACCGGCGCGCCGGCCTTCGGCCGCCCGGAGTCGGCCCTCGGCATCCTGGGCTCGGCACAGATGGCGCGGCGCTACAACCTGCCGTGCCGGGCGGGCGGGGTGCTGACCAACTCGAAGCTGCCGGACACGCAGGCGGGGCAGGAGAAGATGATGATGCTCTGGCCGATCATCCTGGGCGGCTGCAACTACGTCTTGCAGGCCGCCGGCTGGCTGGACGGCGGGCTGACCGCCTCGTTCGAGCAGATGGTCCTGGACGCCGAGATGCTGGAAATGACCGCGCGCTTCTTCGCCGGCGTGCCGGTTGACGAGGAGTCGCTGGCGCTCGACGTCATCGCGCACGTCGGGGCCGGCGGCCACTTCCTCGGAGAGGAGCACACCCGCCGGCACTTCAAGAGCGAGTTCTACTACCCGCAGCTGGCCGACACCGAGGCGTTCGACACCTGGGTGAAAAAGGGGTCGAGGGACTCGTACGCGCGCGCCACCGATCGCTGGAAGAAACTCCTCGCCACCTACCAGGAACCGAAGCTCGACCAGGCGATCGACGACGAGCTTCAGGATTTCATGGCCCGCCGCCGGCGGGAGATCGAAGCCAGCATCGATTAGGATCCCGGCCCAATGCTCTGGACAGGCTCCTAAGCAAGGCCTTCGCGTAGCGCAACCGGTGTACACTCCGGCCCTTGACAGCCGGGCCGCTCCAGGATTAACCTACCGACCGGTCGGTAAGTCAGACCATCCGCGGCCCCGGGAGCACGGGTGAAAAAAAGGACGCGGCAGGACCGGCCGACGCGCCAGGCCCAGATCCTCGAGACGGCGGCGCGCATCTTCTGCGAGAAGGGCTTCGACAAGGCGTCCATGGACGACGTCGCGGACGCCGTGGGGCTGACCAAGGCGGGGCTGTACCACCACATCGGCAGCAAGGAGGAGCTGCTGTTCGAGATCATGTCGTATGGCATGGACCTGTTCGAGCAGAACGTGCTGAACCGCGTCATGGCCATCTCCGATCCGCTCGAGAGGCTCAAGGCCGCGTTGCGCGGGCACGTGCTCCTGGTGACGCGCGACAGGCCCAAGGAGGTCACAGTCATCCTGCACGAGAGCAACGCCCTGAGGGGGCGCTACCGGGACAAGATCAACGCCCGCAAGAAGCGCTACATCACGCTTCTCGAGAAGACCCTTCGCGAGCTGGTGAAGAGCGGCGCGGCGCGGCGGGTGGATCCGACCGCGGCCGCCTTTGCGATGCTCGGGATGGTCAACTGGATCTACCAGTGGTACCAGCCGGGGGGACGGCTGGACGAGAACGCCCTGGCCGACGCCCTGAGCGACGTCCTCCTGGGCGGCATCCTGGCCCGGCCGGCGGAGTCCCATTGAAGACGGCGCGGGAGGTGGGGATCGCCGGGTACGGCGCCTATGTTCCGCGGGCGCGGATAGCCGCCCGCGCGATCGCGGCCGCCTGGGGCCGATCCCCGGACGCGCGCCTGCCCCTGCGCGAGAAATCGGTCCCGGCGGCCGATGAGGACACGGTGACGATGGCGATCGAGGCGGCGCGCGGGGCGCTCCGGCGCGCGCGGCTGGCTCCCTCGTCGATCCGGGCCGTCTGGGTCGGCACGGAATCGAAGCCCTACGCGGTCAAGCCGTCGAGCACCGTCGTGGCGGAGGCGCTCGGGGCGACCCCCTGGGTGAGCGCCGCCGATCTGGAATTCGCGTGCAAGGCCGGGTCGGAGGCGATGCAGGCTGCCTGCGCCTACGTCGGGTCCGGCATGGCCGACTACGCCCTGGCCATCGGCATGGACGCGGCGCAGAGCAAGCCGGGGGACCACCTCGAGTTCACGGCCGCCGCCGGCGGCGCCGCCTATCTGTTCGGCCCGGCGGACAACGCCCTGGCGGTCGTGGAGGCGTCGCGCTCGTTCGTGACCGACACCCCCGACTTCTTCCGGCGCCAGCACATGCATTATCCGGAGCACGGTCACCGGTTCACAGGCGAACCGTCCTACTTCAGGCACTCCCTGGAGGCGTCGCGAGGCCTCCTCGAGGAGCTGGGGCGACGGCCTTCGGACTATCGCTGGGCCGTCTTCCACCAGCCGAACCCGAAGTTCGTGCGCCGGATCGCGTCCGAGCTCGGCTTCGGCGAGGAGCAGATCGCCCCGGGAGCCGTGGTCGACCGGATCGGCAACACCTACTCGGGCGCGTCGCTCCTCGGGCTGGCGGCGGTCCTGGACATCGCCCGGGCCGGCGACCGGATCTTTTTCTGCTCGTACGGCAGCGGCGCGGGGAGCGACGCCTTCTCGCTGTGCGCGACTTCCCGGCTGGAGGCGGCCCGCGAGGCGGCGCCGTCGGTCCTGGACTACCTCGCCCGCCGTCGCGAAATCGAAGACTACGGGACCTACCTGAGAGTCACGCGCAAGATACGCATGCTGTGAGCGGAGCCGGCGGCCGGCGGCGCCCCCTCGCGCCGCCACGGCCGGGGGAGCGCAGCGGTCCATGAGGGACGTCAGCATCATCGGGGTGGGCCAGACGGCGGTCGCGGAGCACTGGGACCGCTCGATCCGCGACCTGTCGGTCGAGGCGATCGCCGCGGCGCGCCAGGACGCCGGCTCCGACCGGGTGGACGTCCTGTTCGTCGGCAACATGCTGTCGGGGGAGCTGGGGGGGCAGGAGAACCTCGCGACCCTGGTCGCCGACGCCTGCGCCCTCCTGCCGATCGAGGCCGTCAAGATCGAGGCGGCCTGCGCCTCCGGCGGGGCGGCGCTGCGCGCGGCCTGCCTGGCGGTGGGCTCGGGGGCGCACGACTGCGCGCTCGTCCTGGGAGTGGAGAAGATGACCGATCACCTGACCGACGGCGTGACCTCCGCACTGGCGCTGGCGGCCGACGCCGACTACGAGGCGGCGCACGGCATCTCGTTCGCGGCCTTGAACGCGCTTTTGATGCGGCGGTACATGCACGAGCACAGGGCGCGCCACGAGGACTTCGCCCCGTTCTCGGTCAACGCCCACAGGAACGCCGCCCGAAACCCGCGCGCCATGTACCGCACGCCGATCACCGTGGACGACTTCGTCGGCTCCCCCCTGGTCGCCGATCCGATCAACATCCTGGACTCCGCCGGGATCTGCGATGGCGCCGCGGCGCTTCTCGTCGCCCCGTCGTCCGAGGCGCGCCGGGCGCGCCGCCCGCCGGTGCGCGTCACGGCCTCGGCCTGCGCCACCGACAGCCTCGGGCTGGCGGAGCGCCGGGACCCGCTCGTCTGGCAGGGGGTGGCCGACTCGGCCCGGATGGCCTACGAACAGGCCAAGGTGAAACCGAAGGACATCGATTTCTTCGAGGTCCACGACGCCTTCACGATCGTCTCGGTCCTGACCCTGGAGGCGTGCGGATTCGCCGACCGGGGGAGCGCCCTGAAGCTCGCCGCCGAGGGGCGGATAGCACTCGAGGGGGACATCCCGATCGGGACGATGGGCGGCCTCAAGGGGCGCGGCCACCCGGTCGGCGCCAGCGGCGCCTACCAGCTCGTCGAGTGCGTTCTGCAGCTCCGCGGCGAGGCCGGCGAGGCCCAGGTCAAGGGGGCTTCGATCGGCATGGCTCAGAGCGTGGGGGGCTCCGGCTCGGTCGCCGTCACCCACATCCTGCAGGCATGATGGAGCTGCCTCGCTTCCATCGCCTGCGCGGAGCGTACTACCGCCTCGAGGGGAGCGCCTGTCCTGCGTGCGAGCGCCGCTTCTTCCCGCCGCGTTCCGTCTGCCCCTCCTGCAAGGCACAGGGGCTGCGGACGTTCGCGTTCTCGGGCCGCGGCACCCTGTACTCTTTCAGCCGGGTCCTGCAGCCGCCGCGCGGCTTCGCCGCCATGGCCCCCTACGACGTGGGGATGGTGCGGCTGGAGGAGGGACCGCTGATCTCCGCCCAGCTCGCCGACACCGAAGGCGTGGATCTGTCGATCGGCATGCCGGTCGAGATGGTGACGCGCAAGATCCGTGATGCGGAGGAGCACGGCTACATCGTGTACGGCTACAAGTTCCGGCCCCTCCTCCGACCCGGCCGGGCCGGCGGGCCGTGAGCCGCGCCCAGCGCGTCTGCGGCCTTCAGGAAGCCGCCGCCCTCGCTCGCGACGGCATGGTCGTGGGCCTGTCCGGGTTCTCCTACCAGAACCCGCCGATGGCGATGGTGCGCGCCCTCATCCGTCGCCGCCTGAAGGACCTGACGATTGTCTCGGGGCCGACCTCCGGGATCGAGACCGATCTCCTGATCGGCGCCGGCTGCGTGAAGCGGGTCGTGACCGCCGGAGTGGCCTTCGAGCGCGTCCTGACGATTGCGCCGGCCTTCCGGCTGGCGGCGGAGCGAGGCGAGATCGAAGTGTGGGAATGCGACGAGTGCATCTGGCACCTCGCCCTGAAGGCGGCAGCCTGGGGGATGCCGCACGTCCTGTGGCCCGGCGGCGCCGGCAGCTCGCTCCCGGAGCTGAACCCGGACCTGCGCGAGGTCAGGGAGGACGGCCGCCCGTACATCCGGGTGCCGCCGGTGCGGCCGGACATCGTCTTCCTGCACGCCGCGGAGGCGGACGTCTACGGCAACGTGCGCGCGGCGCGGGAGGCCTATCTGGGGCGGACCTTCTCGGAGAAGTCCCTGGCGCTGGCCAGCCGCGGGCCGGTCATCGCCACGGTCGAGCGGATCGTGGAACACGAAGAAGTGGCCGCCTCGCCGGAGAGGACCCTGGTGCGCGGCGCCTTGGTGGTCGAGGCCCCCGGCGGCGCGCACCCGGGGGGAGTGAGCGGGCGGTACGTGCCGGACCTGGAGCACTACCGCGAATACGCCGGGGCGGGAGAGGCGCGCAGGCGGGGCGACCCGGTCCCCTACCAGCGCTACCTCGAACGCTACGTGTACGGCGCCGAGGAGCCCGAGGACTACCGGCGCGCCATCGGCGGCGACCGCCTGGAGCATCTCAGGATGGCGCCCCCGTGAGCGGCGGGGGCGATGTCGGTGGCCTGCGCCAGCGAGGGGGCGGGAGCGGCCGGCTCGATTCCAGAGGCAGGGGCGGTCCCCGGCCCGGCCCGCTCGAAGTGGCGCGGCTTCTGACCTGCGTGGTGGCGCGCGAGCTTATGGACGGCGAGATCGTCGCCTTCGGGCTCCACGCCGAGCTCCTGCTCGCCGCGGCGCTTCTGGCGCAGAAGCTGCACGCGCCGAACCTTTCGATCCGGCACGGCCTGCGCGTCGAGCGCGGTGCCGATCTGCAGCCGGCGGCCTGGACCTCCGAGCGCGCCGGCCGGTCGCACGAGCGGGTCGAGTATCTCGAGTCGCACGACGCCATTCTCGACGTCGCCAGCCCGGCGTCGCCGATGCGCTTCTGCGACGTCTTCTTCGTCGGCGGCCTGCAGATCGACCGGGAGGGGAGCACGAACCTGATCGGGATCAAAGGGAAGGACGGCCGGATGAAGGTGCGCGGCCCCGGATCCATCGGCACGACCTCGATCGGGACGCTGGCGCGGCACGTCATCCTGTTCTCCGGAGAGCACACGGCGCGGCGCTTCGTGGACCGGGTCGACTACGTCTCGGTCCCGGGCTGGCGCCACCGGGCGGCGGCCGGCCTCGCGGGAGGCCCCTCGCTCTGCGTGACCCCCCTGGCGGTGTTCGAGTTCGCCGACGGCTGGATGCGCCTGCGGTCGGTCCACCCGCACGCGGCCGAGGACGACGTGCGCCGGCGCACCGGCTTCGCCCTGCCGGCGGGCCCGGTGCCGGTGACGGCGCCGCCCACTCCGGCGGAGAAGACGGCCCTGGAGGTGATCGATCCGTTCGATCGCCTGGCGGCGGTGGACCTGGCGCCCGATGGAGGGGAGCCGTGACTCCGCACGAAGGGCCGCCGTGAGCAGCGTGACGACGCTCAAGGACGCCGCCGGGACGATTCCGGACGGCGCGCTCGTGACCTTCGGCGGGTTTCAGCTGAACCGTGCCCCGATGGCGCTGGTCTTCGAGCTCATCAGGCAGGGCCGGCGCGACCTGCGCGTGGTCTCGGTGCCCAACCCGCTGCCGCTCGACCTGCTGGTGGGGGCGGGAGCGGTCGCCGAGGCGGAGTTCGGCTTTCTCGGCTTCCAGTTCGAGGACGGCTTCGTGATCGCGCCCTCTGTCAAGCGCGCCATCGAGCAGGCGGCGCTCTGCTTCAAGGAGCGCGACGTGTACGAAATCGTCCAGGGATTGCGGGCGGCCGCCCTGGGCCTGCCGTTCCTGGCGGCGCCGGGCGGCGAAGGCTCCGACTACGCCCGGGTCAACCGGACGCCGATGGTCACCGATCCGTCGACCGGCGGGCAGGTCGCCGTCTCTCGTGCGATCCGTCCGGACGTCGCGCTCCTGCACGCCCAGCTGGCAGACCGAAAGGGGAACCTGAGAATCGACGATCCGTACGCCGACGAGCTCCTGGCTCGCGCCAGCCGGCGGGTGATCGCCACGGCCGAGAAGATCGTCGGGCGGATCGAGGATCCCACGATCCCGGGCGCCTTCGTCGAGTCGGTGGCCGAGGCCCCCGGCGGGGCCTTCCCGGCCGCCTGCCATCGCGCCTATCGCCACGGCCTTTCCCATCTGCGGGAGTACCTGGCGGCGGCCTCGGGGGGCCGCCCGGGCGACTACGTCGCGAAGTACGTCACCGGAACGCGCGACCACGCCGCGTACCTGACCGCCGTCGAGAGCCCCGGGGCGCGGGACGACGCCGCCCCATCGGCGCGGGCGGCGCATCGGACCGCATGGAAGTCGGCCGGCAAGGCCGGACCGGCCGATCGCCTGGCGGTCGAGATGGCGCGCCAGATCGCCGATGGAGACGTCGTGGCGACGGGCGTGGCCTCCGCCCTGCCGATGCTGGCGATCGCCCTGGCGCGCGCCACGCACGCCCGGGGACTGACCTACATCAACTGCGTCGGCGCCGTCGATCCCGACCTGCGCGCCGCCTCGCCGATCTCGGTCGACCCGCGGCTGCTCGACCGCTGCGCGGGGAGGATCACGCTGCCGGACCTGTTCGACCTGGCGCACCGGGGAGGGATCGACCTGATGTTCTTCGGGGCGGCGCAGGTGGACGCCCTGGGCCGCACCAACCTGACCTGCATCGGCGACTACGCGCGGCCCAGGATCAAGCTCCCCGGTCCGGCCGGATCGTCATCGATGCGGCCGTGCCTTCCCAAGGTCGTGATCACGGTGCCGCGGCATTCGCCGCGCGCGCTTCCCGAAGCCGTGGATTTCGCCACCACGGCGGCCTCCTCCAGAAACCGCGACACGACCGTGATCACCGAACTGGCGGCATTCAAGCTGCGCGCGGGGCGTTTCGGTCTCGTGTCGCGGCGCGCCGGCGTGCAGGCGGAGGAAGTGCGGGCGCAGACCGGGTTTCCGGTGGACGGCGAGGGGGAAGTGGCGCCCGATCCAACGGCGGACGAGATGCGGGCGCTGGAGAGGCTGGATCCCGCCGGGATAAGGCACCGGATGGTGTGACGGACGCGACGGGCCGCACGGGTTCGACGAGAGAGGGGGGGCGGGCGATGGGGAAGAGGATGATGCGGGCGGTCGTGATGAAGGAGTTCGGCGGGCCGGAGAATCTGCGCCTCGAGGAGGTCCCCGCCCCCGAGCCGGGATCGCTGCGCGAGCGCGAGGTCCTGATCAGGGTGAAGGCCGTCGGGGTCTGCTACCACGACCTCATCAACCGCCTCGGCAACCTGCCGCGCACCAGGCTGCCTTCGATCCTCGGCCACGAGATCGCCGGCGCGGTCGTGGCGGTCGGGTCCGGCGTTCCGGCGCTCCGCCCGGGCGATCGGGTCGCCACCATCCAGAGGGTCCACTGCGGGCGCTGCGATCTGTGCAAGCGCGGCCGCTCGACCCTGTGCAAGGAAGGGGTGTTCTTCGGCGAGGAGATCCCCGGCGGCTACGCCGAATACGTCGTGTCGGAGGAGCAGGGCCTGGCCAGGGTTCCCGACGGCATCCCCGACGAGGAGGCCTGCATCTGCGCCTGCACCATCGGGACCGCCCTGCACGTCGTGCGCGGCCGCGGCGGCGTCCAACTCGACGAGACCGTCCTGATCACCGGTGCCTCGGGAGGGGTCGGCCTGCACACCATCCAGGTCTGCCGCCTGATCGGCGCGCGCATCCTCGCGGTCACCTCGTCCCCCCGGAAGGCCGATCGCCTGAAGGAGGCCGGCGCCGACGAGGTGATCGTCGCCCCCGAACTGAAGTTTGCGGAAGCGGCGCGCCGCCTGACCGGCGGGCGCGGCGTGGACGTGGCGCTCGAGATCACCGGGGCGCTGACCTTCGACCAGGCGATCCGCTCCCTGGCCCCCGCCGGCCGCCTGATCGTGGTCGGCAACCTCGAGACCAGGCCGGTATCATTCATGCCGGGACTGGTCATCCTGAAGGAGCTGGAGATCAGGGGTTCGTTCGCCACCACCACACCCGAGCTGTCCGAGTCGTTCAGACTGGTCGGCGAGAAGAAGGTCCGCCCCGCCGTGTCGCGCCTCATGCCCCTGGCCGACGCCGCGTAGGCGCACCAGATCCTCTACGACCGCGGCGTCACCGGCCGGATCGTCCTGCAGGTGTGAGCCATGGCCGGCCAGACCGGGCTGCCGCGGCGTGGCTCATGGCTCGCCCGCGCGTGTGAGTCGGTGTCCCACTGTCGCGCATGTCGCGGCTCGAAATCCCCACGCCGCGGCAGCCCGGACTGGCCCCCCACGCACGTCCGGGAATCCCTCCATGCACGGGTCCGAGAGGCACCTCGCATCATCGCCACACCGGAACTCTGCGCAAGTGCCCGCCTGCGTCCCGTTCTTGAGTCCCGCCCTGGTGCACCGATGACGGGGGCCACCTTCCCAGGTGGCGGAGAGAGGCATACCCAGCGGCAGGTGGCGGGCCGCAGCGCGGCGTGGCGATTTCGAGCCGCGCCATGCGCGAAAGATGGACGCCAAAGGCCCTGCGCGAGCGAGCGATGAGCCACGCCGCGCTGCGGCCCGCCACCGGATACTGGGGATAGCTCAGGCCCGCGACGCACGTTGACAGCGGCGCGCTCTCCTGGGCTATAATTCGCTCCCCAAAACCGCCAGTACACCGCCATCCGCGAGTTGATTCGAGGCCAGAGTTCATGCCGGCGAATGCGAAGGGAGGGGGACGTGAGCGCGCCGCGCCGTCCGCGGCGCCACCGAAGACCCCCGCGCGCACCGATGGAGCCGCCCGGGGCGACGGGACCCCCCGCCGTGAAGGGGCCGCGCGCCGCCTCACCTACAAGGACGCCGGCGTCGACATCGACGCCAAGATGCGCGCCATCCAGAGGATCCGCCTGATCGCGCGCGGCACCTTCAAGAAGGGTGTCATGACCGACATCGGGTCGTTCGGCGGCCTTTACGACCTGACCGCCGCGGGACCGCTGCGCCACCCGGTCCTGGTG
>JACOUZ010000115.1 GCA_016177515.1 Acidobacteriota bacterium | reverse complement strand
GCTCGGGGGCCTCGCGGTCGCCGCCCTCCTTCTCCACGCGGATTTCCTGGTTCGGGAGCGCTTCAACATCAACGAGTTCTACCACTACTACGTCGGCACCAGGTACTTTCCGGAGGTGGGCCATACGGGCCTGTACGACGCCACGGTCGTGGCCGACTACGAGGATGACCCGTCCTCCTTCGACCCCTATCTGGGGGTTCGGTCTCTGCGGACCTACGAAACGGAGCCGCGCCTCGCGTCCATCGAGCGGGCGGGTGCCATCCGCGCCCGCTTCTCCCCGGAGCGCTGGGCGGCCTTCAAGGCGGACATCGCCTACTTCCGCGAGGCGGACGGCGTTCTCTGGCAGGTCGGCGAGTCCCTGCAGGACCATGGCTACAACGGCTCCCCCCTGGTGACCGCCATTCTGGGCGGGCTGGCCCGGCAGCCCTTCCTGTCGGGTCCACAGTACATCCGGCTCGCCGCCTGGTTCGACATCGTCCTGATCGTCATCGCGGGGGTGATCGTTGCGGTCCGGATCGGCCCCGAAGCGGGCGCGCTGTTCCTGTTCCTTTGGGCGGTCAACCCGTTCAACGATTTCGCGTACATCGGTGGAGCGTACCTTCGTTACCTGCACTTCATCGCGCTTTTTGTCGCCCTGCTGGCATACGCGAAGGAACGCTTCGTCGCGAGCGGCGCCGCTTTCGCGATCGCGGGCCTGCTGCGCGTTTTCCCCGGCCTCCTCCTCGCTGGCCTCCTGGCGCAGAACCTGCTCAGCCGCGATCGCCGTGTCCTGCTTCGGCGCCATGCGCCGCTCTTCGCCTCCGCGGCGGCGACGGCGCTCATCCTGCTGGGGGCCACGTCGCTCATCCACTCCCCCGACGGCGGAAACGTCTGGAGCGGGTTCTCCCAGAAGCTGTCGCTTCACGGTCGGAGAATCTCGCCCAACGTCCTCGGCCTGAGCTATCTCTTCTTCTACAAGGACGCGCACAACGTGGCGGAGATCCGGCGCGCCTGGGAGGAGGGCCGGGAAATCGACTGGGCGGCCGAAGCCGGCAAGACATTCGCCGCGAACCGCGGCCTCTACCTCGGCGCGGTGGCGGCGCTGGCGCTGGCGCTTCTGATCCTGCTCCGTCGCGGTCGCCCGCAGGACGGACTGTTCGCGGGGCTTGTCGTCGTGTTTGCCTGCCTCCACCTCGCCCACTACGAGTACTGCATCCTGGCCCTCGTCCCGTTCATTTTCCCCGGGCGCCGCGACGTGCTCGTGGTCCTGGCCGCTCTCGGCATGGCCGCCGCCGCGGCGCGCCTTCTCCCGCGAGCCGTCGCGGTCCTCGACTTCCGGTTCTACGTTCTGAGCGTACTGATGGCGCTCTATTTCGTCTCCATGCTTGCGCTGCGCGCCCGGGACCGCGGCGCGACGACGGGGAAGCAGGGACGGGCGCGTTCCGGCCGGGCGCGGCCGGTGCCGGCGGGGTAGGAGAGCGCGTACAGGCCGGCGGCGACAAACAGCAGCCCGGACAGGCCGACCGTGAACGAGACCAGCTCGAGGAAGCCGCCCAGGATCGACCCGAGGATGTTGGAGCCCAGGGCCCGCGGGGCGTCCGGGGCGGCGCGGAAGGACGCGGCGAAGATCAGGCCGGCGAACAGAAGCGGCAGCGTGTAGAGAAGAACCGCCCACAGTGCCCCCATCGGCAGGGTCGTGAGCGTCCCGGGCCGGAGCACGGCCCCCGCGACCAGGCTCGCGGCCAGGAAGCCGTAGGCGGTCCGGCGGCCCGCCAGCCGCGGCCAGCGATTCGCCAGAAAATTCGCCAGGAGGATCGCCAGCAGCACACCGCTGATCACCCAGGCGTTGACGGTCCACGTGGTGCCGAAGACCAGGGCCAGCTTGCTCACGTTGTGGACCTCGACGAGCAGGAAAGCCGCCCCCAGGAAGAAAAAGTGCCGATCCAGGGGCAAACCCCTGGCGCCCGCATTCTCCTGCCGCAGCAACAGCCCGACGATCACGAAGCACAGAGCCAGCAGGGGAATCGCGAGCAGCAGCATCGGAGTGGGAACGATCCGTGCCTGCACGAAGAGGTAGGGCCAGTCGTCGGTGGAAGGCGGGGGCGGTGCGGTCGCATCCGGCGCCCAGTTGCCCTGGCGGCCGACCTCCCGGGCGCGGGCGCGGACTTCCGGAACGCCCGTCGCGACGTAGTAGGCCTGGATGACTCCCCGGTCGTCCCGGACGAAGTAAGAGATCGGCGGCTCCCCGAACGCCAGCCGGAGGTTCTCCGCAAAGCGGGCGGCCACCCAGTCCTGGGTGATCCAGAAGGAGACGAAGAGCGCGCCTTCCTCGTCGAGCAGGCGGCGGCAGTTCCGGAAGCTCTCCACCGTGTAGATGTAGTTGTCGAGTCGGATGTTGGTGTAGCCGGACAGCGCGGTGTGCGCGTCGAGGTGGCTGAAGACGACGAGGTCGAACCGCTCCCGGGTGGTCTCGACGAAGTGGCGGGCGTCGTCGATGATCACGCTCACCCGCGGATCCTGGTAGGGCGAATCCGGATGGAGCTTCCTGCCGATCCGGTAAATCTCGGGATCGATCTCCACGGCGACGACCCGCTCCGCTCCGGCCTGGAGGGCCGCGGACACATCGTTCCCGGCGCCCGCGCCGACGATCAGGACCCGGGAGGCATGCTCCCGCAGCCGGTGGGGCAGACGCCATCGATCGAGGCCGGCGCGCCCCCAGGGCGACGAATCGCCCCCGACGGGGAACATGAACATGTAACCCGTGCCATTGACGGTGACCAGCCGCGTCCCGTCCGGCTTGAGCTCCACTTCGAGCTTGTGATAGGGGGACCAGATCGTGCCATCCTGCGGCGGCAGCGCCACGAGGAGGAGGACGGCTCCGGACAGCGCCGCGCCGCGCGCCCGCCGGCCGCCGAGAAACGGCACCGTGCCGCCCAGGACCGCGAGGAACCAGGTCAGGGGAGGAAGCGCGAGAAACGACACCAGCGAGAACCCCAGGATCCCCGCCAGGCTGCCCGCGACGTTCCAGGAGTAGGCGTGCAGCCGCCGCCCCGGCCCGAAGGCATCGATGTCCGCTCCGATGCGCTGCGCGTACCCGAACAGCACGACGCTGCTCGACATGAACAGCGAAGCTGTCCAGAACAGGCCGAGCAGGAAGGTCCCCAGCGCGACCGCCGGCGCGGCCGGCAGGTCGCCCATGAAGATGCTTCCGTAGAAGTTCGAAAGGGCACGCGTCGCGACCTGGGGCCCGCCCTCCCAGCCGGCGCGCGGCGGCAGGGCCACGACGGCGACGACCGCCATGAGGACCGCCAGGGACGTCCCGAGGCGGGCCTGCCGGCGGGCGCGGAAAAAGCCCGCTCCGAAGCCGAGGAAGCAGGCGATCAGGATCAGGTTCTTGAAGTAGGCGAAGATCCGAACCTCGCAGCCCAGCCAGCGAATCAACGCCAGCTCGACGAACAGCGCCATCGCACTGAGGAGAAAGAGCCTGAGGCGGGAGATGTCGCTCATCGCGTCGCGGAGCAGCCCTTAGCGTGCCCGGGCCAGGGCCCGGTCCAGGGCGGCGACGGCGCGGTCCAGATCGGCGTCCTCGATCACCAGCGGCGGCTGCACCCGCAGGACGTTGCCGTGGTAGCCGCCGACGCCGGCCAGGAACCCCTCCTCGAGCAGGCGGGCCTGGATCGCGGCGGCCGCCTCCGCGGCGGGAGTCTTCCGGTCGCGGTCGGTGACCAGCTCGATCCCGGCCATCAGCCCCATGCCCCGCACGTCCCCGATCAGCGGGTGGCGCGCCTGGAGCTCGCGCAGATTCGCGAACAGTCTGCCGCCCGCGGCCGCCGAACGCTCGACCAGCCTGTCCTTGCGGAACACCGCGAGATTGGCGAGGGCGGCGGCGCAGGACACCGGGTTGCCGCCGAACGTGGAGAGGTGATCGCCCGGCGTGAAGGCCCGGGCGATCTCATCCCGGGTGGTGAAGGCCGAAAGCGGAAAGCCGCCGGCGATCCCCTTGGCGGTGACCACGATGTCCGGCACCACGCCGTAATGCTCGATCGCCAGCATCCGGCCGGTACGGCCGAAGCCGCTCTGGACCTCGTCGCAGATGAACAGTATCCCGCGCCGGTCGAGGATCTCCTTGACCATCTTGAAGTATTCGGGCGGCGGCACGATGATGCCGCCCTCTCCCAGAACCGGCTCGGCGATGAACGCCGCCACGTCGCCCGAGGTGCGCAGATCGATCGCCCGCTCGACGTCACGGGCGCACTCGCGGGCCACGACCGCCGGGTCGGAGCCGTAAGGGCTCCGGTACGGAAAGGGTGCCTGGGCGAATGCGACGCCCGGCAGGTAGGGGCCCCCCTTCTTCTTGCGGTTCCAGTTGCCGGTGACGCTCAGGGTGCCGGCCGTCCGGCCGTGGAACGACATCTCCAGGGCGACGAACTCGCTCCGGCCGGTGGCCTGCTTGGCCAGCCGCATCGCCCCCTCGATCGCCTCGGCGCCGCTGTTGCCGAAGAAGGAGACCCGCAGATCCGGCGCCGGCATGATCGACGCCAGCGCCTCGGCGAAATCGGCCGTTGGCTTGTTGTGGTAGATGTAGGAATTGCAGTGCACCAGGCGGCGCATCTGCGCCGCAGCGGCGTCGACGATTTCCGGGCGGCCGTGCCCGGCGTTGACCACCGAGATTCCCGAGAAGAGATCGACGAACTCCCGTCCGGTCTCGTCCCAGATCTTCGCCCCCAGGGCCCGATCGACGACAATCGGCTGGACCTTCTTCAGGAAGTGGGTGTTCACGTAGCGGCGATACTTTTCCATCGTATCCATGGATCCTCCGTAGGCATGGGCCCGGAGAGTGATGATAGTCTAAGGTCCCCGTTCGCTTGGAGGATTCCCTTGACCGCTGCCATGGCTGAGAACATGCGTCCCGTCGAGCAGGCCTGCTACTGGCTGGCCGGACGAAGGCGGGAGGCCGATCCGCCTCTGGTCGGCCGGCGCGAGGCCGACATCGCCATCATCGGCGCCGGTCTCACCGGGCTGTGGACGGCGATCTTCCTCAAGAGGCTCGACCCGAAGCAGGAGATCGTCGTCCTGGAGCAGGGGACCGCGGCGTACGGGGCCAGCGGGCGGAACGCCGGCATGCTGGGCGAGGGGATCGATCATTCCCACGAGCTCGCCCTCGTCCACTTCGGGCGCCGGGAGGCGGAGCGGCTGGCCGGCCTGGGGGTGGAGAACGTTCGCGACCTGCTGCGGTTCCTGGAGGAAAGACGGATCGACTGCGATCTCGAGCGCACGGGGCAACTGCACGTGGCCCTGTTGCCGTCTCAGGTCGGGGAGCTCCGCGGGTCGGCGGAAATCGCGCGGCGGCTCGGGCTGGACCATTTCCGGTTCCTCGACGCCGAGGAGACGCGCGCCGAGCTGAACTGCGCGCGCTACCAGGCGGCGCTTCTCAACCCGAACTCCTGCATCCTCGATCCGGTGAAGCTGGTGGAAGGGCTCAAGCGCGAGGCGGGCCGTGCGGGCGCGGTCTTTCATGAGCGGACCCGCGTGACCGCCATCGAGAAGACGGGCGGCGGCGTCCGGGTGCGGACGGCGCACCTTCCCGGGGCCGTGGAGGCGCCGGCGGCCCGCATGGAGGCCACCGGGGTCGCGGCCGGGCGGCTGCAGGCGGCGGCCGCGCGCCTGAAGGCCGCGGCGGCGCGTGCCCAGGGCGCGGTGGCGCCCGGTGCCGCGGGAGAGCTCGTCGCCCGGCGGCTGATCCTGGCGACCAACGCCTACACGCACCAGATCTTCCCGCGCCTGCTGAGCCGCTTCATCCCGCTCTACGACTACATCCTGGTGAGCGAGCCGCTGACCGCGGAGCAGATGTCGCGCATCGGCTGGCGCCGGCGGCAGGGGGTGACCGACACGCGCACCTTCTTCAAGTACTACCGGCTCACCGCCGACAACCGGATCCTGTGGGGCACGAGCGAGGCGGCGTACTATCCCGGCAACCGTGTCGACGCGGCCTGCGACCACTCGGAGCGCCACTACGCCGAGCTGCGCGACAGCTTCCGCCGTCACTTCCCGGCGCTCGGCGATCTCGAGTTTCCTTACGCCTGGGGCGGGCCGATCTGCTCCACCACGCGCTTCACGCCGTTCTTCGGCTCCGCCGAGGGCGGCCGCATCCTCTACGGCCTGGGCTACACCGGCCACGGTCTCGGCAACACGCACCTGGCGGGGCAGATCCTCGCCCACATGGCGCTCCTGCGGCCGAGCCCCCTGCTCGATCTCGCCCTGGTGCGCAAGAAGCCGTTCCCGTACCCTCCCGAGCCGCTCCGCGGCCTGGCCGTCCGGGCCGTCACCCGGGCCTTGCGCCGCGTCGACGCCGGCGGCCGTCCGGGCCTGCTGCTGCGCTGCCTCGACGCCATGGGGATAGGACTGTCGAGTTGAGAGGCTGTCCGGGCATTCGGCCGGGCCGCGTCAGAGCGCGTAGCCGCCGGCGACGGTGATCTGCCCGCCCGTGATGTAAACCGAAGCCGGGTCGGCGAGGAAGACGACGGCCCGGGCGACCTCGCCGGGGCGGCCGAAGCGGCCGAGCGGCATCTCCTTCATCCAGTCGCCGGCATCGTCGCCCAGGTGCTCGTTGTCGATGACGCCGGGGGCGACCGCATTCACGGTGATGCCGTTGCCGATCTCCTCCGCCGCGTAGGTGCGCGTCAGGGACAGGACCGCCGCCTTGGCGGCGGTGTAGGCCCCCATCACGCGGCCCGCGGGCCGGGTCTCGAGCACCGAGAAGGTGATGTTGACGATCCGCCCGAAGCGCTCGCGCCGCATGTCCGGCAGGACGGCGCGGGTGCAGAAGAAGACCGTGGCGACGTTCGATCGGAACATCCGCTCGACCTCCGGCTCGCTGGTGGCCTCCAGCGGCTTCTCGATGTACTCGCCGACGTTGTTGACCAGGATGGCGATCGGCCCCAGGTCGCGCCGCACGCGCGCCACGAGGTCGCGGACCTCCTCCGGGCGGGTGACGTCGGCCTGGAACAGGC
>JACOUZ010000114.1 GCA_016177515.1 Acidobacteriota bacterium | reverse complement strand
CTTTCATCTCCCGAAGATCGCCGGCGAGCTCGTGAAGGACCCGGAGGTGGCGCCCCTGATCGAGGCGGCCATGTCTCTGATTCCGGCCCGGGACGCCGCAAAGGTCGAGAAGGACATGATCGCGGCGCTCGGCCAGCACGGAGAGACGATCGCGCGCATCGTGAAGGAGAAGATCCAGGCGGCGCACGCCGCCAGGGAGGCCGCGGCCGAAAAGGCCGGGATCGCCAGGGACCAGGAGCAGGTCCTGCACCTGAAGCAGGAGTTCGGCTTCGAGCTGAAGCGGGGCGGCGAGCGGATCGGGAGTCTCAAGGCCAGGGTGAGCACCGACCGGCTGCTCCGCGAGGTCCTGTCGCAGACGCGGCGGAGCCAGGGAGAGATTCCGTTCGCGCGGGACGCCGACGGAAACCTGTTCACGCCCGATCCCGCCGACCTCGCAAGGCTGAAGGCGCTGCACCTGGCCGACCGGCCCGGCGCGGGCAGCCCGCCGCCGGATGAGAGGTGGGTCGCCGTGACCCACGAGGATCCGGCCACCGGCCTGACCTTCGGCCTCGCGCGCCCCGTGGGCGAGTCGCTCGAGGAGATCAGGCGCGCCTCGGCGCGCAATCTCGGCGCCGGCCTCGGCTTGGCGGCGATCGCCCTGTTCGGCGTCCTCCCCCTCTCCCGCCGCATGACGCAGAACCTGTCCGACCTGACGCGCGGCGCCGAGCGGCTGGCCGCCGGCCACTTCGACACCCGGGTGCCGGTGCGATCGCGCGACGAGCTGGGCCAGCTCACGCTGGTGTTCAACCGGATGGCCAGGGAGATCAGCGCCGGCCAGGAGCGCCTGGTCGAGCAGGAGCGGCTGCAGAAGGAGCTCGAGCTGTGCCGCAAGATCCAGTCCGAGCTCCTGCCCAAGAAGCCGCTCTACTACCCGTTCGCGGAGGTGCAGGGCCTTTCCCTCCCCGCCCACGAGCTGGGCGGCGACTTCTTCAACTATTTCGGCCTGCCGGGGGGCGAGATCGCCCTGATCATGGGAGACGTCTCCGGCAAGGGGGTGCCCGCCGCCCTTCTCATGGCCAACCTGCAGGCCACGCTCCAGGCGCGCATCCCGCTCGAGCCCGACCTGGCGGCCTTTGCGGAGAGGCTCGACCGCGAGGTGGAGGCGAGCACCCCCGCCGAGGTGTACCTGACGCTCTTCCTCGGCGTCCTCGATCCAAAGCACCGCGAGCTGCGCTACGTCAATGCCGGGCACGAGAGCCCGTTCCTGCTCCGCCAGGACGGCCGCCCCGTGCGCCTCGATAGCACCGGCCGGCCGATCGGCCTTATGGCCGGCGGCGGCTACACCGAGCGCCGGATCGCCATCGGGGCCGGCGACCGCCTCTTCCTGTATACCGACGGCCTGGTGGACGCCGAGAACGAGGCGGGCGCCGATTTCGGCGCCGCGCGCCTCGAGGCGCTCCTCTCCGGCGAGGGCGCGGGCGGCGCCGCCGGCGCCGGGACGCCGCAGGCCCTCCTGGCGAAGGTCGAGCGCGCCTTCGCCGAGCACCGCGGGCGGGTGGACGCGGCCGACGACGCGACCCTGCTGGTGCTCCGGGTGGGGGACTGGGCCGGCGCGGGCGCCTCTGCCGGGGCCGCCGCTCTCGCATGAGGAGGCAATCGCCATGGCGCGACTCGCGGCATTCAACCTGAAATCCTGGATCGACGAGCACCGGCATCTGCTGAAGCCGCCGGTCGGCAACGTCCTGGTCTTCAAGGACTCGAACTTCCAGGTGATGATCGTCGGCGGGCCGAACCGGCGCAACGACTTCCACATTGACGCGGGGGAGGAGCTCTTCTACCAGATCGAAGGGGACATCGTCCTCAAGGTCATCGAGGACGGCAAGCCGCGGGACATCCCGATCCGCGAAGGGGACATGCTCCTGCTGCCGCCGTTCGTGCCGCACTCGCCGCAGCGGCCGGCCGGGACGGTCGGCATGGTGGTCGAGCGGCAGCGCCTCCCGGAGGAGGAGGACCGCTTCCGCTGGTACTGCGAGGGGTGCGGTACTGTCCTGCACGAGGCGGCGCTGCACGTCACCGACCTCGGGACGCAGCTCAAGCCGATCCTCGAGGGGTTCCGGAACAACGAGTCGCTGCGCACGTGCAGGAAGTGCGGCAAGGTCTCGCCCTGAAGATCGATCTCCATACTCACATCCTGCCGCCGTCGCTTCCCGACCTGGGCGCCCGTTACGGCTACGGCGGCTTCGTCCGCATGGAGCACCACCGCCCGGGGGCGGCGCGCCTGTCGATCGACGGGACCTTCTTCCGCGAGGTCCCCGAAACCTGCTTCAATCCGGAGCGGCGCCTGGAGGAGTGCGACCGCCACGACGTCGCCGTGCAGGTCCTGTCGACCCTCCCGGTGATGTTCTCCTACCGCGCCCGGCCGCAGGACACGCTCGATCTCGCCCGGATGCTCAACGACCAGATCGCCGGCACGGTCCGGGAACGCCCGAAGCGCTTCGTCGGGCTCGGCACCCTGCCGATGCAGGATCCCGATCTCGCCATCCGCGAGCTGGAGCGGTGCGCCTCCGAGCTGCGGCTCGCCGGCGTGCAGATCGGGACGCACGTCAACGCCTGGAACCTCGACCAGCCGGAGCTCTTCCCGGTCTTCCGGCGCGCCAGCGAGCTCGGCGCCGCGGTGTTCGTGCACCCCTGGGAGATGGCCGGCTCCGAGAGGATGCCGAAGTACTGGCTGCCGTGGCTGGTCGGCATGCCGGCCGAGCTGTCGCTCGCCCTCTGCTCCCTGATCTTCGGCGGGGTCCTGGAGCGGCTGCCTCATTTGCGCATCGGCTTCGCCCACGGCGGCGGCGCCTTCCCCTGGACCATCGGGCGGATCGAGCGCGGCTTTCACGCCCGCCCGGATCTGTGCGCGGTCGACAACAAGGTCACCCCGCGCGCCTACCTGGGGAGGTTCTACGTCGACTCCCTGGTCCACGATCCGGACGCGCTGCGCTATCTCCTGCGCCTCGTCGGCCCCGGCCGTGTGGCGCTCGGGTCCGACTATCCGTTTCCGCTCGGCGAGGAGGTTCCCGGCCGAATGATCGAGACGATGGCGGACCTGGCGCCGGAGGTCAGGGACCGTCTGTTCGCCGGGACGGCGCTGGAGTTCCTCGGCCGGCGGCGCGAGGAGTTCCAGCCATGAACGCGGACCCCTTCCGGACGGACGAGGAGTTTTCCCGGGAGCAGGACGCCCTGGATCCCCTGTCCCGGTTTCGCGATCAATTCGAGATCCCCGCGGGGACCGGCGGCGGCCCCGTCGTCTATCTGTGCGGCCACTCGCTCGGCCTGATGCCGAAGTTGGTCCGCCCACTGATCGCGCAGGAACTGGAGGACTGGGCCCGGCTGGGCGTCGCGGGGCACTTCACGGCGAAAAACCCCTGGTACTCCTGCCACGAGCGCTTCCGGGAGACCGGCGCCCGGCTGGTCGGCGCCCTCCCCGGCGAAGTGGTGATGATGAATTCCCTGACCGTCAACCTGCATCTCATGCTGGCGACCTTCTACCGGCCGTCCGTCGGACGCCACGCAATCCTGATCGAAGAGGGGGCCTTCCCCTCGGACCGCTACGCCGTGGCCTCGCAGATCCGGCACCACGGCCTCGATCCGGACAGGTCGTTGATCCTGGCCGGCCCGCGGCCGGAGGAGGCGCTCCTGCGCACGGAGGATCTGGAGCGCCTCCTGGAGGAGCGCGGCGGGGAGATCGCCCTGGTCCTCCTGCCGGGGGTGCAGTTTCTGACCGGCCAGGTCCTCGACTTCGAGCGCCTCACGGGGGCCGCGCGGCGCCAGGGCTGCCGGGTCGGGCTCGATCTGGCGCACGCCGCGGGGAACGTCCCTCTCCGGCTGCACGACTGGCAGGTCGATTTCGCGGT
>JACOUZ010000008.1 GCA_016177515.1 Acidobacteriota bacterium | reverse complement strand
GGGGGGGCGTTTCGCGCTCGAGAAGAACGCCCTGCACATCTGGCCGCGCGGCGGCTTCATGATGATCGCCCTCCCCAACCGCGACGGTTCGTTCACCTGCACGCTGTTCCTGCCGTTCGAGGGGGAGAACGGCTTCGCGTCGCTTCAGACCGCGGCCGGGGTCGAGCGGTTCTTCGCGGGCGCCTTCCCGGACGCGCTGCCCCTCCTGCCCGATGTCGCCGGGCAGTATGCGGCCAACCCGACCGGCTCGATGGTGACGATCCGCTGCAGCCCGTGGCGCCACCGCGGCCGGGTGGTCCTGCTGGGCGACGCCTGTCATGCCGTCGTCCCGTTCCATGGCCAGGGGGCGAACGCCGCCTTCGAGGACTGCCTCGTCCTCGACGACTGCGTGCGCCGGCACGCCCCCGACTGGGAAGCGGCCTTCGCCTCGTTCGAGCGCCTCCGCCGGGAGAACACCGACGCCCTGGCCGACCTGTCGATCGCCAATTTCGAGGAGATGAAGCACCACACCGGCTCGCGGCTCTTCCTGGCGAGGAAGGCCCTCGAGAAGGGGCTGCACCGCCTGTTCCCCTCCCGGTTCGTGCCCCTCTACATGATGATCTCCTTCACCCTGATCCCGTACGCCGAGGCGCGCCGCCGCGCCCGCCGCCAGGCGCGCGCCCTGGCGTCGGCCGCGGCCGGCGCCCTGCTCGTGGCCGCGGTGCTTCTGCTCTGGCTCTCCCGGGGGTGATTCGATGGAACTGACCTACGCGAAGTACCTGAAACTCGATGAGCTCCTCAACCTGCAGGAGCCGCGCTCCGGCCCCGAGGAGCACGACGAGACGCTGTTCATCCTCATCCACCAGGTCTACGAGCTCTGGTTCAAGCTCCTCCTGCACGAGTTCGACAAGATCGGCAGGGACTTCTCCTCCGGGGACCTGTTCGGTGCCATCGCGACCTTCAAGCGGGTGCGGATGGTCCTCAAGACCCTGGTGGGGCAGATCGACATCCTGGAGACGATGACTCCCATGTCATTCCTGGCGTTTCGCGACCGCCTGGAGACCGCCTCCGGATTCCAGTCGGCGCAGTTCCGCGAGCTGGAGTTCCTGCTCGGCGTCAAGCGCGCCGACATGCTCCGCTACCAGCCGCCCGGCAGCGCCGCGCGCGCCCGCCTCGAGGCGCGCCTCGAGGATCGCTCCCTCGTCGATCGCTTCTACGACTTCCTCGAGACGCGCGCTGTCGTGATCCCGGGGTCCCTGCGATCGCGCGACCTGACCCGGCCCAACGGACCGGACCCGGACATCCAGGAGGCGCTCCTCCGGCTGTACCGGACGCAGCCCGACGTCGCCATCCTGCTCGAGCTGATGACCGACTTCGACGAGGGGCTGCAGGAGTGGCGGTACCGCCACGTCAAGATGGTGGAGCGGACGATCGGCAACCAGCGCGGCACCGGCGGGTCGCCGGGCGTCGAGTTCCTGAAGGGCTCCCTGTTCCAGCCGGTCTTCCCCGACCTGTGGGCGATCCGCAGCCGTGTCTGATCAGTCGATCGTCGCGATCACCTTCAGCTCGATGGCGATGTCGGTCGGCAGGCGGCCGACCTCGACCGTGGTGCGGGCCGGCCGGTTCTCCGTGAAGTGCTCGGCGTAGATCCTGTTGTACTCCCGGAAGTCGTCCATGCTGGTCAGGAAGACCGTGACGTCGACGATCCGCTCCCAGGAGGAGCCGGCGTCTTCGAGGACTGCGCGGACGTTCCTGAAGGCGGCGCGGCACTGGGCCGCGATGTCGTGGGCGACGACCCTCCCCTGGGCGTCGCGCGTCAGGCCGGGGATCTCCTGCGACCCGCGCGTGCGGGGGCCGATCCCGGACAGGAACAGGAAGTTGCCGGCCCGCCGGGCGTGCGGGTAAGGCCCGACCGGCTCCGGCGCCCTCGCGCTGATCACCGTTCCCTCCTTTCCTGCGTTTCCGCCGCTCATCGCCTTGTCCTTTCCGCCGGCACCGGGGCGCTTGCGCGCCCCGCCGGCCTCATCCTCGCCCCGCGTCGTGCGGGAACTGGATGCAGACGTTCTTCGGCTCGGTGAAGAAGCGCAGCGCCTCCTCTCCCCCCTCGCGGCCGAGCCCGCTTTTCTTCATACCGCCGAACGGCACCCGGAGGTCGCGCAGCATCCAGCAGTTGATCCAGATCGTCCCGGAGGCGATGCGCTCCGCCATGCGGTGGGCCCGTGGCAGGCTCTCCGTCCAGATCGAGGCGGCGAGGCCGTAGTCGGTGCCGTTGGCCCAGGCGACGACCTCGTCCTCGTCCCGGAACGGCGTGATCGTCACGACCGGCCCGAAGATCTCCTCCCGGTTCACGCACGACGAGACCGCGAGGCCGGTGATCACGGTCGGCTCGACGAAGAAGCCGTCCCGGCAGCGCTCGCTGACGGCCGCCTTCGGGGGACCGCCGCCGCACAGGATCCGTCCTCCCTCCCGCCGCGCCTGCTCGATGTACCCGAGGACCTTGTCGCGGTGCGCGCCCGAGATCAGAGCCCCCTGCTCGGTCTC
>JACOUZ010000105.1 GCA_016177515.1 Acidobacteriota bacterium | reverse complement strand
GTCGGATCACGCTGCGCGTCTTGGACCAGCAAGGATCGGCCGACACGGCCGAGGCCATCGTGACCGTCGCCGACTCGGAGTCCCCGACGCTGATCCTCACCGTTGCCCCGCCGCTTCTATGGCCGCCCAATCATCGTCTGGTCGCGGTGCGGCCGGCGTGGCAGGTCACCGACCGCTGCGACCCGGCGCCGGCCGTGGTCCTGGCAGCGGTCGGAAGCAGCGAGCCGGCCGACGCGGAGGGCGACGAGGATGGGCGCACGAGCGTCGACGTCGCCGGCGCCGACCCGGGGACGCCGGACGCCGCCTTCGATCTCCGGGCGGAGCGTTCGCGCGCCGGACCCGGCCGCGCCTACCGCCTCGACTACACGGCCTCCGACGCCTCGGGGAACGCCGCCACGGCGGCCGCCCTGACGTCCGCACCCTTGGACAACGGCGGCGGACCCGAGCCGCTCCAGATCCGTTTGCAGATCGATCTCACCCTCGGAACCGCGCGGCTAGACTGGGACGCCGTGCCGGGAGCGCTGGCGTACGACGTGATTGCAGGGGACACGGGAGCGCTCGCGCTTCAGGGAGACAAGGTCGAGCTGGGCACGGTCCGCGTCCTCGCCCGGGCATGGACGGCCACTTCCTGGAGCGAGGATCCGGCCGCCCCGCCGCCTCCCGCCGGGCAGGCCGTCTTTTACCTGGTCCAGTACCACGACGGCTTGGGAAGCAGCGGGTTCGGCAGCGAATCGGTGTTCTGGGAAAGGGAACCGGTGTCCTGCGACGGGGGGTGCCCATGAAACGGACGGTTCTTCTGCTCGCGCTGGCAATGGCCGGAGTGGCGCGGACCGACGCGGCGCCCACGCCGAGCGAGTGCGGATTGCTTCTCGGGTGCGCCGACCCGCGCGGCTGTCCCAACCTGCGGGTCGATCCCCGGAGTCTTGACAGCACGTTCATCCAGATCCTGGACTTCTCTCCGACGTCCTGCCCCGTGGTCGAGGGAGACGTCGTCGCGGGAACGCGGCGGCTGATAAGCTTCGAGAGCATCCTGCCGAACCTCGGGCCGGGCGATCTTGCCGTCGGCAGGCCGATCGATCACCTGGGGTTGTTCGAGTACCAGGCGTGCCACGGTCATTACCACCTGCGCGGCTACGCCGCCTACCGGCTGTGGACCCCGACCGGCTACTCCAGGTGGCTCCAGTTGCGCGCGGCCAACCCCGACGTCTGCTCCAGCGACTTGCTGGCCGCGCACGCGCCCGTGGCGAGAGAGATGATCGCCGGCCGGAAGCAGGGCTTCTGCGTCATCGACGTCGAGGAGGTCTGCCCGTCGGGCCGGCCGTGGCGCTACGATGACTGCGACTTGAACCAGGGGATCTCGGTTGGATGGTCGGATATCTACAGCGCCTTCACCGAAGGGCAGTGGATCGACATCACCGATCTCGCCGCGGGCACCTACATCCTCGAGCTCGAAGTGAATCCGCTGCGCCTCGTCACCGAGACGAACTACGTGGACAACGTGGCGGCGAGGGTCGTCGTAATCCCGGCGCCCTGACAGGGGGGGGCCGTCGGATGAAAACGCCGGCGGCATGGTTTGGAGGAGGGAGTGGTCTTGCGAGGTGGCTTCCTGACAGGTTGTGCGGGCGTGCCCGCCCGGCTCAGCTCATCGGCCTCGATTCACGACTCGTAGACCACCTCCGGCGCGGCCGCTCCCCGGAGGGCCGGCTCGGTCACGGCGGCCCCGGCCCGCGCGCGCGCCACGAGCATGTAGATCGACGGAACGACGAACAGGGTGAAGGCCGTCCCGATGATCATGCCGGTGACCAGCATGATGCCGATGCTGTTGCGGGCTCCGGCGCCGGGGCCGGTGGCGATGATGAGCGGAAAGTGGCCGACGACCGTGGCTGCGGTCGTCATCAGGACGGGGCGCAGGCGGGTGCCGGCGGCCTCGATGACCGCGCCCAGCTTGTCCTTCCCCGTCTCCTGGAGATGGTTGGCGAACTCCACGATCAGGATGCCGTTCTTGGACACGAGCCCGACCAGCGTGATCAGGCCGACCTGGCTGTAGATGTTGAGCGTCGTCAGGCCCAGGAACGAGAAGAGCAGGGCGCCGGAGAGGGCGAGCGGCACCGAGCCGGCCAGGATGATGAAGGGGTCGCGGAAGCTCTCGAACTGCGCCGCCAGGACCAGGTAGATCAGGATGGCCGACAGCAGGAAGGTGCCGAGGAACTTGCTCCCTTCGGTGCGGAGCTGACGCGATTCGCCGGCGTAGTCGACGGTGAACCCCTGGGGCAGGATGCTCCGCGCCTCGTCCTCGAGAGTGCGCAACGCCTGGTCCAGGGACACGTTGGGCGGGATGACGCCCTGGACGCGGACGGCGTTGAGCTGCTGGAAGCGCTTCAGCTCGCGGGGCTCGGTGGTGGTCTTCAGGGTCGCGAACGTGGACAGCGGGACGAGCCGGCCGCCGGGCCCGGTGACGTAGATGTCCTCGAGCTGGTCGGGCGTCAGGCGTTCGGCGCGCTTGATCTGCGGGATCACCTTGTACGAGCGGCCCTGGATGCTGAACCGGTTGACGTAATTGCCGCCGAGCAGAGTCGACAGATCGCCTCCCGCCTGGCTCAGATCGACACCCTGGGAGCGGACCTTGTCGCGGTCGAAGACGACCTCCGCCTGCGGCTGGTCGAACTTCACGTCGGCGTCGGCGAAGATGAACCGGCCGCTCGCGTAGGCCTTCTGCACCAGCTGGTTGGCGAGCTCGACGACCTGCGCGGGCTCGGCGGTCGAGGCCACGACGAAGTCGACCGGAAAGTCCCCTCCGCCCGGGAGCGGGGGCGGCGTGAGGGGAATGACGCGGACTCCCGGGATCTTCGAGAGCGCGGCCCCCGCCTCGAGCCGGAGCCGCTCCGTCGTCTTGCTCCGCTCGCTCCACGGCCTGGCGACCAATCCCCCGAAACCGCCCGTCGGCATGGTGATCTGGAAGATGCTCTCGGTCTCCGGGAACGATCGGTAGACGTCGTGGATCTCCGACGCGAACAGGCGGGTCTGATCGAGCGTCGAGTTCGGAGAGGCCTGGACGATCCCGAACACCACGCCCTGGTCCTCGGCGGGGGCCAGCTCCTGCTGCGAGAGGAGGTAGAACGGCACGATGAGCGCCACGGCGATGACCCACACAACGAGCACCACGGGCCGGAAGGCGAGCGTCCCCGACAGGAGGCGCGTGTAGATCCGGCGGATGCCCTCGAACTGTCCGTTGACGAAACGCGCGAAGCCGCGCTCCGAGTCCCCGGAGCGCAGGAGCCTCGAGCCCATCATGGGGGACAGGGTCAGCGCCACGATCCCCGAGACGATGACGGCGCCCGCGAGCGTGAACGCGAACTCGCGGAACAGGGCCCCCGTGAGGCCTCCCTGGATGGCGACGGGGGTGTACACCGCGGCGAGCGTGATCGTCATCGCGATGATCGGGCCGACCAGCTCGCGGGCCGCCTCGATGGCGGCCCGGATCGGGGGCTCGCCGGCGTGCAGGTGCCGCTCGACGTTTTCGACCATGACGATCGCGTCGTCGACGACCAGGCCGACCGCCAGCACGATGGCGAGGAGGGTGAGGAGGTTGATGGTGAAGCCGGCGGCGAGCATCAGGAACACGGCGCCGACCAGCGAGATCGGGATGGCGACGACCGGTATGATCACGGCCCGCCATGACCCGAGGAAGAGGAAGATGACCGTGATGACGATGAGGAGCGTTTCGCCGAGGGTCTTGAGCACCTCGTGGAGCGCGCTCTGGATGTACACCGTCGAGTCGTATGGAATGCCGAGCTTCATCCCCGCGGGGAGCTGCGCCTCGATCTCGGGCAGGGTCTGGCGCACCTGGCGGACAACATCGAGCGAATTGGCGGTGGGCAGCGCCCAGATGCCCATGAAGGTGGCGGTCTCCCCGTTGAACCGGACGTCCGCGTCGTAGTTCTCCGCGCCGAGCACGACGTCGGCAATCTCCCCCAAGCGCACGATGACGCCGTCCTCCTCCTTGACGACGAGCCGGCGGAACTCCTCGGGCGTCGTCAGGTTGGTGTTGGCGATGAGGTCGACCGAGACCATGGACCCCTTCGTCCTGCCCAGGGCGGAGAGGTAGTTGTTGTTCGCCAGGGCCTCGCGCACGTCGGACGGCGAAATGTGCCGGGCCGCCATCCTGTCCGGCTTGAGCCAGATGCGCATGGCGAAGACGCGGTCGCCGAGGATGTCGGCGCGCTGCACGCCGCCGATCGCGCTGAGCTTGGGCTGCACGGCGCGCGTCAGGTAGTCGGTGATCTGGTTCTGATCGAGATCCTTGGAGGCGAAGCCGATGTACATCGCCGCGAACCGGTTGTCGGCCGTCTCGAGCTCGATCACGGGCGCCTCGGCTTCCGGCGGCAGGTCGTTGCGGACCTGCGCCACCTTCGACTGGATCTGCGTGAGGGCGGCGTTCGTGTCGTAGTTGAGCTTGAGGTGCACGATGATCGTGCTCAGTCCCTGGGCGCTGGACGACTCGATGTAGTCGATGCCGTCGGCGCTGGCGATGACGCGCTCGAGCGGCGTGGTGATGAAGCCGCGCACGAGGTCGGCGTTCGCGCCCACGTAGGCGGTCGAGACGTTGATCACCGCGATGTCGCTGCGCGGATACTGCCGCACGGCGAGCGAGCGGATGGACTGCAGGCCGGCGATCAGGATGACCAGGTTGACGACCACCGCCAGGACGGGCCGCCGGATGAAGAGATCGGTAAACTTCATCAGTTGTCCTCCGGCCTGGGCGCCGGATCGTTGCCCGGCAGGATCGCGTTGTTCACCTGGACGGCCGCGCCGTTTCGGAGCTTGAACGCGCCGGAGGTGACGATCTCCTCCCCCGGCTCGATGCCGGAGAGGACGGCGATCTGATCGCCCCGGCCGGCGCCGAGCTTGACGAACTGCTGGCGCACGCCCCGGTAGGTCCGGCCGTCCGGCCCCTTGAGGTCCTCGACGACGAAGACCGAATCGCCGTACGGCGCGTAGCGGACCGCGGAGGCGGGGATCGGGATCACCGGGTCCCCCTCCTCGAGGATGACCCCGGGCTTGACGTACATCCCGGGACGCAGGCCGAGGTTCGGGTTGTCGAACGTGGCCTGGATCTGGACGTTCCGGGTCTGTTCGTTCGCGACCGAGTCGATGGCCGTGATCCGGCCGGTCGCTCCGTTCTCTCCCGGCGCATCGCCGGCCAGGCGCACCAGGGCGCCGACGCGCACCTCGCGGAGGTTCTGCTGCGGCACGGCGAAATTCACGTAGATCGGATCGAGCGACTGCAGCGGCACGACCGGCTGCCCGCTCGTCAGGTACTGGCCGAGGTTGACCGCGCGGATCCCCAGGACCCCCGAGAAGGGGGCGCGGATCGTCTTGCGCTCGATGGTCGCGCGCATCTCGCGGACGCTGGCCTCCGCCTGCGCGGACTCGGCCACGGCGGTGTCGCACTCCGCCTGGGAGCTGATCCCCTTCTCCCGCAGTCCTTGCATCCGGTCGAGGCTGAGGCGGGCGAGATCGCGCCTGGCCTCCGCGGCGGCGAGCTGTGCCTCCTCCTGCCGCGTGTCGAGGTGCACGAGCAGGTCGCCGGCCCGCACCCGGTCGCCGGAGTCGAAGGCGATGCTCTCCACGATCCCCGGCAGGTCGGCGCTGACTGTGACGCCGTGGACGGCCGCGACGGTGCCGATGGCGTCGAGGCTCGGCCGCCAGGCCTCCTGCCGGGTGACGGTGGTGGTGACCGCCTCGGGAGGCGGCTGGAAGGAGGACGACTGCGCGATGGCGGCCTGGACCTGCCGGAACTTCACGAAGCCGATCGCCGCGAGAAACGTGGCGATCGCGAGCACGGTGAGAATCATGCGCTTGGCCATGAGGGAGTCCTCCCTGAAAACGGAAAAGCGGTCCCGCGGGCCTTACCGCCCGGGTCCCGCGCTGCCCCGGGTGTCGATTTCGATCCGGCGCTCGTCGAGCAGCGACCCGGTCGCGCGCGCCATCTCGGCGCGGGCCTTCCGGTAATCGGTCAGCGCGGCGATCTCGTCCAGGCGGGCGCGCGACAGGTCGTTCTGGCGCGTCAGCACCAGGAAGTTGGTCGACAGCCCCGCAAGGTACCGCTCGCGCTCGGCGGACAGCTGCACCTCCGCCGCCTCGCGGGCCGCCCGGGCCGCCTCGATCCTCTGGCCGGCGGTCTCGACCGTGGCGGCCGCGTCGAGGATCTCGGCGCGCACGTCCTTCCGCGCCCGCGCCAGATCGGCGCCGGCCTGGCGCTCGGCGCTCCGGGCGATGGCGGCCCCCGCCTTCGCGGCGCGGTTGCCGATCGGGATCCTGAATTCCAGCCCGATCCGGGCGTCGTCGAAGCGGTCCTCGTCCAGCATCCCGAAGGACCGCCCCCAGCTCCCCTCCATCCCGGCGGGGATCGTCGTGGGCAGGCCGGGCAGCGCCATACCGGCCGGGTTGCCCGCCCCCGCAAGTCCGAACCGATCGTAGGAAGCGATCGCATCGAGGGCCGGCCGGACCGCGTCGCGCGCCAGGGCGCTCTCCGCCCGGCGCCGCTCGACGGCCGCCTCCGCCTCCTCCAGCTCGGGCCGCGACGCGAGCGCGCGCCGGAGCGCGTCGTCGACGTCCACCGCCGCCACCCGGACGGAAGGGTCGTCGTCGGGCGCCAGGCCGTCGGACCACGCCGTGTCGGTGTCGCCCAGGATCAGGAGCTTGAGAGCGCTGTCGGCGCGGGACATCGCCTCGCGCGCCGCGAACAGCTCGCCCCGGCGCCGCTCCAGCTCGGCCCGCGGCTGCGCGATCTCGGTCTCGGGCGCCGCCCCCTTCTCGACGCGCACCGTCGTCTCCCTGAGCTGCTCGGCGGCCAGGCGCACGCTCTCGTCGCGCACGCCGACCTCGCGCCGCGCCGCGACCAGCGCCCAGTAGGCGCGCTCCACCGCGGCGATGGTGTCGCTGACCTCGCGCCGGAGCGAGGCCCCGGCGCGCCTCCGGTCCGAGGCGGCGATCTTGAGCGTGGAGCGCGCCGCGTCGGTCGCGCGGTCGCGCCAGAGCGGCTGCCGCACCTCGACCCCGACCTGCGTGCCGTAGGCCGGCGACAGGAGCGTGAAGGATCCGTCGGTGGTCTGGCGCGCCGCGGTCGCCGAGACGGTGACGGCGCCGCCGGTGGGGAGGAGCTGCCGCACCGACGCGCCCGCCCCCGTGGCCTCGGTGGTGGGGG
>JACOUZ010000113.1 GCA_016177515.1 Acidobacteriota bacterium | reverse complement strand
TACAACACGGTGGTCAACGTCCTGCCGAAGATCGAGATGATCGCCGTCCAGGAGTGGTGGTGGTCGACCTCGTGCGAGTGGGCCGACGTGGTGTTCGCCGTCGATTCCTGGTCCGAGCTGAAGCTCCCCGACATGACCTGCTCGGTCACCAATCCGTTTCTGACCGTCTACCCGCGCACGCCGCTGCCGCGGCCGTTCGAGACGCGCGGCGACATCGAGTGTCTGGCGCTCGTCGGCCGGCGTCTGGCGGAGGCGACCGGCGACAAGCGGTTCGCCGACTGCTGGCGCTTCGTGGAGACGATGCAGGCCGAGGTCTACCTGCAGCGGGTCCTCGACGCCTCCTCGAACACCAAGGGATACCGGATCGCCGATCTGGAGGCCAAGGCGAAGGAGGGGATCCCGGCTTTGATGATGAACCGGACCTACCCGAAATCGGTCGGCTACGAGCAGGTCGCCGAGTCGCGTCCCTGGTACACCAAGACCGGCCGGCTGGAGTTCTACCGCGAGGAGAAGGAGTTCATCGAGGCGGGCGAAAACCTGCCGGTGCACCGCGAGCCGATCGACTCGACCTTCTACGAGCCGAACGTCATCGTGGCGCCGCCGCACGCCGCCATCCGCGCCGCCGGGCCGGCGGATTACGGGGCCGACCCGGCCGACCAGGGTTGCGAGACGCGCCAGGGGCGCAATGTCGTCAAGCCGTGGTCGGAGCTGAAGAAGACGACGCACCCGCTGGCGCCGCAGGGCTACCGCTTCGTCTTCCACACGCCGAAATACCGCCACGGTTCGCACACCCTGCCGGTCGACACCGACATGGTGGCGGTCCTGTTCGGGCCGTTCGGCGACATCTACCGCCACGACCTGAGGCAGCCGTACGCGGCGGAGGGATACGTGGACATCAACCCCGGGGACGCCCGCGACCTGGGGATCGAGGACGGCGACTACGTCTGGGTCGACTCCGACCCGAGCGACCGGCCGTTCCGCGGCTGGCAGAAGAACCCGAAAGACTACGAGTTCGCGCGTCTGATTTGCCGGGCGCGCTACTACCCCGGCACGCCGCGCGGTGTCACCCGCATGTGGTTCAACATGTACGGCGCCACGCCCGGGTCGGTCGAGGGGCACAAGACGCGCGGGGACGGCCTGGCTAAGAACCCCCGGAGCGGCTACCAGGCGATGTTCCGCAGCGGATCGCACCAGTCGGCGACCCGCGGCTGGCTCAAGCCGACCCTGATGACCGACACGCTGGTCCGCAAGGAAATCATCGGGCAGCGGATCGGCAGGGGGTTCCTGCCCGACGTGCACTGCCCGACCGGCGCGCCGCGCGAGTCGATCGTCAAGATCAGCAAGGCGGAGCCGGGGGGGATCGGCGGCAAGGGGGTCTGGCGGCCGGCGGCCCTGGGGCTGCGGCCGCGTTACGAGAACGCCGCCATGAAAAAGTACCTGGAAGGGGGATTCGTCCAGGACGACGGCAGACAAGGTGATGGCAAGAGGGGAGGGGAGGCCTGATGGCCCGCGTCTTCAACTGGCAGATCGGCCGCGAGATGTCCTACTGGTATCCGGAGGCCAGGCCGAAGAAGCAGTTCGCGGCGATCTTCGACACCAACAAGTGCATCGCCTGCCAGACCTGCACGCTCGCCTGCAAGACGACCTGGACGTCGGGTCGCGGGCAGGAATACATGCTCTGGAACAACGTCGAGACCAAGCCGTACGGCTTCTACCCGCTCGGCTGGGACGTGCGCCTGATGGAGAAGCTCGGGGCGCAACGCTGGGACGGCAGCCGTTACGAGGGGCGCACCCTGTTCGAGGCGGCCGAGGCGGGGGAACGGGTCCTCGGCTGGCGCCCGGAGGAGATCGACTACGCCCACCCGAATGTCGGCGAGGACGACTGCACGAAAACGATCGACAAGGGGGCGCACTACCACGGCTTCCACGAAGCCTGGTTTTACTACCTGGCGCGCATCTGCAACCACTGCACCTACCCGGCCTGCCTCTCCTCCTGCCCGCGCGCCTCGATCTACAAACGCCCGGAGGACGGCATCGTCCTGATCGACCAGGGGCGCTGCCGCGGCTACCAGGAATGCATCAAGGCGTGCCCCTACAAGAAGACCTTCTTCAATCCCATGACCGGCACCTCGGAGAAATGCATCGCCTGCTACCCGAAAATCGAGCAGGGGCTGCAGCCGCAGTGTTTCGTCAACTGCATCGGCAAGATCCGGATGGCCGGCTTCATCTCGACCCCGGACCAGGCGCGGCCCGACAACCCGATCGATTACCTGGTGCACATCCGCAAGGTGGCGCTGCCGCTCTACCCGCAGCTCGGGCTGGAGCCGAACGTCTACTACATCCCGCCGCGCCACGTGCCGCGCCCCTACCTGGCGCAGATGTTCGGGCCGGGCGTCGACCAGGCGATCGCCGCCTGCAACAAGTCGGCGGACGACCCCGACCTGTCGGCCCTCCTGGCGCTGTTCGGGTCGACCGAGTGGGTGATGCCGCGCTGGAAACGTGTGGGAGACACGGTGATGGGGCTGCGCGAGGACGGCCGCGAGCTGGTGCGCGTGCCGGTGCGCGAGCCGGTCTGGATCCTGAAGGCGTTGGACCAGGCGCGCGGCGTCAGCCGGATGAACATCACTTAGAGGGCGGGAGGACGACCATGACAACAGGCAGGACTCTCCCGGACCGGCCGGCGGCGGCCGGCGCCGCGCTCGCCTCCCTGGCGATCGGACTCCTGGCGATCGGCGGCGGCTGCGCGGCGCCCCCCCCGCCGGCGGCGCCGGAGGTGCAGGCGGTCTGGCGTGACACGATCCCGGAGGGGCCGGAGGAAGCGGCCTGGCAGGCGATCCCGAAGTACACGGCCGACCTGATCCCGCAGGATCTCGTCGAGCCCCGCCTCCTGAAACCGTCCACGCCGCGTCTCGCAGTGCAGGCGGCGACCGACGGGACCAGGGTCGCCTTCCGGCTGGCCTGGGACGACGCGACCCAGGACGAGCGTCCCGGGGCGGCTCGCTTCACCGATGCCTGCGCCATCCAATTGCCGCAACGCACCGCGCCCGATCTGCCCGACCCGCAGATGGGGCAGGCGGGGCGGCCGGTCGAGATCACGTTCTGGCGCGCCACCTGGCAGGCGGCGGTCGCCGGGCGTGATGACACCATCCGGTCGCTCTATCCCGGCGCGGTCGTCGATCACTACCCGTTCGAGGCCCCGCCCCTGCAGCCGGGTTCGGAGGCGCAGCAGGCCTTCGCGACCCGCTACGCCCCGGCCGCCGCGCTTGGCGCCCGTCGCGAGGGGCCGCGGGATCGCCCGGTCGAGGACCTGATCGGCGAAGGGCCCGGCACGCTGCGCCCGGCCGACAAGTTGCTCTCCGAGGGGACCGGGCGGCGGACGGCGAAAGGCTGGGAGGTCCTGATCGTCCGGCCGCTCCCGAACGGCCTCGCTCCGGGAGGACGGTCGCAGATCGCCTTCGGCGTCTGGGACGGCGCGCAGGCGGAGGCCGGGGCGCGCAAGATGCGGTCCGGCTGGGTCCCGATGTCGATCGAAGCGCGGGGGACGCAGGCGGGGATCGCGCCCCGGGCCGCCGCCGGCGCGCAAGGAGGCGGGCGATGATCGCCTGGCGCAGCCAGACGACGGCAGCCAGACCGGCCCTGCCCGAAGAAGCCCGGGCGGCGGCGCGCGAGGCGGCGTTCCTCCGCCTTCTCGCGCTTTTGTTCGAGCGGCCGCGCCCCGGATGGGCCGATGAGGTCCGATCGCTCGCCGAGGAAACGGCCGACGGACGGCTCCAGGATCCAGCCCGGGGGGCGCCGACGGTCGGCGAGGGGGAGTACCTCGCGGTGTTCGGTCCCGGCGGGGTCGTCTCGCCGCGCGAGGTGGCCTACGGTCGCTTCGTCGACCCCGGCCGGGTGATGGCCGAACTATCGGGGATGTATGCGGCCTTCGCCTTCCGCCCGCGCGCCGAAGACCCGATCGACCATGTCGCGGTGGAGATCGGATTTGCCGGCTATCTCGCCCTGAAGGAGGCCTACGCCCTGTCGATGGAGGATCGGGAGCGGGCGGATCTGGCCCGGGCGGCGCGGGCGCTCTTTCTCGACACCCATCTGAGGCCGTTCGCGGCGGCGATCCGCGGCCGGCTGGCGGGGGCGACACTGCCCCACCTCGACGGCGCGGCGGCGGTGCTCGCGGAGTGGGCCGGCTGCCCGACGGCCGACGCAACCGACGCCGGCGCGGCCGCCGATCCGGCGGCGGCCCCGGAGGCAGGCGCGTGCGCGGCGCTCCTCGACGGCGACGATACCGCTCCCGGGTGCCTCCGCCCGCAGCGCTGCGGCGACTGAAGCAGGAAGACCGGGGGGCACTCCGGAGCACTGCCCTCCATCGGATGGGGTATCAGTGAACGCACCCTCTTGATGGCCGCGGCCTCGAGGTTTTGCGGGAGCCGGCCGGGCGCGGTCCGGCGCCCGGCTGATGAGGCACCCCACCCAGTCGGCGCATCTCGTCGTGCAGGTTGAGGAACAAGGTCAGCTCGAACGCGTGGGCGAAGACCGAGGCGTTTTTCACGATCGGAATGAACGACCAGATGATCGTCCGCTGGTCCTCGATCGTGTCCACGACGATGCCGTTCTTTCCTGTCTCCAGGCACCTCCTGACGATCCCGGCCGTGTCTGCGGGAAGGATGTGGATCGGGTCGTCCTTCCCCATGGAGCGTGCCAGAACGCTCGCCGCTGCGTTGCAGAAACGGAGCACACCGTCTCCGGAGAACTCCAGGACCGGGTGCGGATTGGCGCGTGGCACCTCCGCCAGCTTCTGCGCCGTCTCTTCCGCCCGCTTGCGCTCGAGTTCGGCGGCGGCGCGTACGCCGAAGATTTGGATCATCGACTCGGCGACTCGAATGTTGGCGGGCGTCCGGATCCAGATTGCGGCGATCAGGCCCAGGACGCGCCCGGACGAATCGAACAGCGGGGTCCCGACGTAGCCCTCCGCCTGCATGTCGACCAGCATCCGATCCCGCGGGAACCTCTCCCTCACGCCGTGCGGGTAGGAGCAGAAATTCAGCTGCATCACCCCCTCGCAGGGAGTGCCCGGCAGGGAATATTCGAAGTTCGGGACGATCTCGCCGCCGCTGAATACCGCCAGCGTCCCGACAGAGTCACTCCCCTCCCGCAACCCGCAGACGAAGGCGCAATCGGCCTGGACGCTCTTCGCCAGGTGGGTGACGATCGACTCGAAGAGATCCTCACCCTTCCTGACGACGATTCCCTGCGCCAGGCTGGTGAGCATCTGCTCGGCGCGGCGACGCTCGATGACCCGTCCGAGCTGCACACCGACCTGATTCATGACCATCAGGATCGCGT